>JAHIVC010000010.1 GCA_018816945.1 Bacteroidota bacterium
CCTTTTGTGGGTTCCGAGACCATATATCATCCAATCGAAAATTACATTAAAATTAGGAAAAACAGTTTTGAATTTAAATCTTATTGTATTCCTAAAAAGGAAGAGATTGTTTCGAACATTGAAAAAAATGATCAATTAGCCAAAGCTTTTCATTTTATTCCTGGACAAACTTTGAACTTTGAAGTCACGGTTTCCGGGCTCAATGAGAAAAGAAATATCATTTGGGAAATCCAGACTGACATCTATAATAATTCTGTAATATTCTGTCCGTTATCCAAGTCGAAAGCTTATTTCACCGAAGGGAGCAAGGTATTTTACTTTACACACTTCTTGGGAAATAAGGATTCGCTTCTCTATTATTTTTATCTGGGATTAAACAAAGTTGTGACCGGGTTTTATAAAGATATGGAAATAGTTGATGACTATCCCTTGTCAATTCTTAAACGGAGTTTTATAACCATTATTCAGGATTTTATTGCACCCTTTTATTTATTCATCAAAGCAAAATACAGCATTAAATATATTCGATTGAAAGAGGACATTCTAAATAGTTCTATCGAATTGTTATCTAATGCTAAATTATCAATTGCCAAAAATATCATTAAAGAATATAAGTTTAAAACTACCATTGAAAATCAACAAATCAGGACCTTCACCATTGAAACTCTTGATAAAACAATTATCGCTAAACTAAAAAATGAGAAGAACGAAAAATAATTTGAGGATTTACACCTTACTAATTATAATACTTGGGTTTTCCTGGTATAATAATGTTGCTTTTAGCCAAGTTTCTAAAGAAATTGAATTAGTTGATATTAAAACATATCAATATT
Source organism: Bacteroidota bacterium (assembly GCA_018816945.1). Taxonomy (NCBI): domain Bacteria; kingdom Pseudomonadati; phylum Bacteroidota; species Bacteroidota bacterium. The sequence goes on from JAHIVC010000010.1 coordinate 834, forward strand.
ATTTGGATAAAAATTGGGATGTACTGATCATTGATGGAAATAAAGCTTTAGAGAATGGAGTGGATTTTTATTACTTAAGATACCGACTGGGAATAGCTTATTATATGAAACACAATTATATCAAGGCACTTATTCATTTTGAAAAAGCAGAGTCACTCTATGGTGAAGACCCAATCCTTAAAGAGTATATTTATTATTCCCGCAATTTTATGAATAGAAAGGCAGAAGCCGATCTTGTTGCAAAATCTTACCCTGAAGAAATAAGATCAAAACTTCCGATTGAAAATACATTCATATCATCTATTAATCTTGAATCCGGATATTTATTACATAAACTGGAAACAAAAAATCTACTGGGTCAAAATGGGTTTTACGGTCAGGAAGAACAACTTGACAATCTACAATATTACCATCTGGGGATGGGTTTAAATCCTTCATCGGTATTTAAATTATACTTAGGTGGGAGTTCTCTTTTAATAAATAAAACAAAACGGGCAGAATTCAGTTTTGATCAGGGAATGACAACCCACGAAAACAAACAAGATTATTCAATCCATCAAAATGAATTTTACTTAACAGGAACTGTTCAGGGTAAAGCCTTAAAAATTATTCCTGCTTTTCACTTTATTAAGGTAAATTATAATCTTCCCTATTTCGAACTGAATGCTTCTTTTGATGATTACTTAATTTCGACCACTCCAATTTCATTGAAACAATACGTTGGCTCTTTGTTATTATCCGGAAATTTTTCGTATTTCAATTATGATATTTATGCTTCCTATTCAAACCTAAATTATGCAAACCAGTTACAATTTGGGGCAAATTTATATTACTTCCCATTCGGAAATCTGAATTTTTATTCAAAAACCGGAGTGAAATTATTTTCAGAAAGCAATGAAAACAGTAGATTGATTTTTAATCAATTAATTGGATTTAAAATTAGTCCAAAACTATGGGGTGAAACCTCAATCACTTACGGAGATTTACAAAACACAAACGAGAGCAATGCTTTTGTCGTTTATAATTTAATTGATAATATCAAATTAAAAGCCGATATAAATTTAATTCTTACTATAAGTAAAAATTTAGGTTTTTCGGTACGGTATCAAATTCAGCAACGTACAAACAACTTTTTGGTTTACTCTGATATTTCAAACACTGATAATTATAATACTTTTAACTACACCTATTTCACAAATAATTTAATTGGAGGATTATCATGGAAATTTTAAAAACAATTAACGCAAAACAAATTCTGCCATTTATATCATTTGTAATATTGTCTTTAAATATAAATGCACAAAATTACAAAGAAATCCAAACAGCTTTTGAAATTAGTATTGCACAAGAAAAGGATGGAAAATTTCAGGATGCCTTAAATACCATGAAGAAAGTTTATGATGAAAATTCGTATGAGGTTAATCTGCGTTTGGGTTGGTTAAGTTATTTATCCGGCATATTTAATGAATCAATTGCATATTATAACCGCTGCATACAATTGAAGCCAATGTCTATTGAAGCATATTTTGGAATAGTATATCCAACTGCAGCATTAGGAAATTTTGATCAGCTAAATACTTACTATAATCATATCTTAGAAATAGACCCACAGAATACAATTGCCAATTATCGTATCGGGTTAATTTATTATGGCAGAAAAGATTATCAAACTGCATCCAAATACTTACAAAAAGTATTAGACCTCTATCCTTTTGATTATGATACGCTTGTTCTATTCGGTTGGACTAATCTACAACTTGGTAAATATAGGGAAGCAAAAGTTTTATTCAATAAATCATTGTATTTAAAACCAAACGATAAATCCGCACTTGAAGGACTGAGTTTAATAAAATAAGCTTTTCTAACTCAATTCAAAAGATAAATAGGCAGGGATCTTAGCTGCCTAATTATTCAAACTTTTTAAAATTCCATTATTCATCATCGAAAAGTATAACCTTTTCATAAAATCTTGTACACTTATTTCAGCAAGTATATAATAATATAGATGTCTAAATAATAATAAAATAACATTTCTAAACTTAAATAACTAATTATGAAAAAACTGAAAATTATTCTTGCAATCAGTACAATAGGAATTGCAATGCTTTCATTAAATTCTTGTAAAAAAGAGGCTGATAAAAATGTTGAAGAAATTGATTCGACAGCATATTCTAATTATCTTCAGGCAGCATCAATGTTTGCCCTACAGGATGTTGAAGAAATAACAATGGAAGATGATCATCTGAAATCAACGAACCTTCTATCATGTTTGAAAAATACAATTATTAGGAATGAAAACGGCCAATATTGGCCCTTAAACAAAGTTCTTGATTATGGTACCGAAAATTGTGAAGATTTTTTAGGGAATAATAGAAGAGGGATCATCAATATCAACATTTCTGACTGGTGGAGAAACGAAGGATCAGTTCGTCAAATTACATTTGATAATTATTATTTTAATGATAATAAGCTTGAAGGAACCAAAACAATTACAAATACCGGACTTAACGCTAACGGAAACCTAACCTTTACCAAAAGGGTCGAAGATGCTTCAATTACTTATCTTGATGGAACTTCAGTAAAGTGGGATTGTATAAGGAATAGTGAGTTGATTGAAGGGGGTAATAGTTTCATTTTCGCTGATGATGTATGGTCGGTAACTGGTTCGGGAACAGGGACAAATGTGGAAGGACAAAATTTTACAGTAACCATTACAAGTGCGTTAATATACAATAATGGTTGTTTTTTCCCGGTTAGTGGAATTGTGGAAATTGTGACCGAAGGCGGAATTACTGAAATTATCAATTATGGCAATGGAGAATGTGATAATCAGGCTACTTTGACCATAGGAGATATAACAACAATCATTGATTTATAATTCTTTCAAAAAATGGAGGGGCTGTTAATAAATAAGTTTACCCGCTGGCACTGACCTGTCTGCCGTGTCTTTTCAGCTAACAATAAGCAAAGCATGGATGAAACGTCATTGCACCCTGAGTGTCCCGCAAAAAAGGCGGGATACTCAGGGTGCAGCCCTTGGTGGACGTTGAGTGTTCCCGATGAAATCGGGAATGTATCGAAACGTCCTTGCTTACACCCTTCAATCTGCTTCGCACTCAGGGTGCAGAAAAAATAACTCAAGTCTTATTTTATTTTTGACTTCTCCCGTTCTCAATTTTGACTTCTCTCATTTATAGTTTTGAGAAGTCCCGTTTGCACTATAGAGAAGTCTCATTCTCTCTTTACACAAGTTGTTTTGATGTAATCCATATATTAAGGGGTGTCACCCTGCAGGATGACACCCCAAACTTCACTTATAATGTTGCCAATTTTGACTTCTTATAATAATTATAACCAAAGCACGTACGAAACGCTTACCTGCGGCAGACCCGCGCTAGTCTGGTTAAAACCCTCGTAGGGTTGGAATTTTAGCTCCCAATCATCTTCTTCGGATCAACCCATTCCGTAAATTGTTCATCGCTTACCAAACCTAGTGAGATTGCTGCTTCACGCAAAGTACTACCTTCTTCATGGGCTTTTTTGGCGATTTTTGCGGCGTTTTCGTAACCGATATGTGTATTTAAAGCAGTAACCAACATGAGTGAATTCTCCAGGTTTTTTTCGATGTTCTGGACATTGGGTTCAATCCCAACAGCGCAATTATCGTTGAACGAAACACAAGCATCCCCAATCAATCGGGCTGACATCAGCAGGTTGAAAATCATCATGGGTTTAAAAACGTTGAGTTGAAAATGTCCGTTCATGCCACCAACCGTAATTGCTGCATCATTGCCAACAACCTGCGCGCAAACCATCGTTAAAGCTTCGGCTTGGGTTGGGTTTACTTTTCCGGGCATAATGGATGACCCCGGTTCGTTGGCCGGAAAATTAATTTCACCAATTCCACATCGCGGGCCGGAAGCCAATAAACGGGTATTTTGACCGATATGCATCAAGCTTACAGCCAAAGTTTTTAAAGCGCCGGAAGTTTCCACAATGGCATCATGGGCAGAAAGCGATTCAAATTTATTTTCGGCAGTCACAAAGGGGAAATCTGTTAATTCGGCTATCTTTTTAGCAACCGATTCAGCATAGCCTTTTGGGGTATTGATTCCCGTTCCAACAGCAGTTCCACCAAGTGCAAGTTCACTCAAATGAGGTAGCGTGTTTTTCAAGCCCTTCAATCCATGATCCAATTGTGAAACATAACCCGAAAATTCCTGCCCCAATGTGAGCGGCGTTGCATCCATCAAATGGGTGCGACCGATTTTTACAATATGACCGAATACTTTTGCTTTTGTATCGAGCGTGTTTCGCAGTAATTCAATCCCGGGGATTGTAGTTTCAACAATCATTTTATAGGCTGTAATATGCATGGCTGTTGGAAAAGTATCATTGGATGATTGTGATTTGTTTACATCGTCATTGGGATGTATTAAACTTCTTCCTTCGCCCAGTTTTCCACCATTCAATACATGAGCCCTGTTTGAAATTACTTCGTTCACATTCATGTTCGATTGCGTTCCCGATCCGGTTTGCCAAACCACCAACGGAAAATGATCATCCAGTTTCCCTTCCAAAATTTCATCACAAACCTGAGCGATCAAATCAGCTTTTTCCTGGGGTAAAACTCCCAGTTCGTAATTAGTTTGTGCTGCGGCTTTTTTTAAATAAGCGAATGCTTCGATGATTTCTTTTGGCATCAACTGGCCGCCAATCTTAAAATTATCTTTTGATCGTTGTGTTTGAGCTCCCCAATATTTATCGGCTGGAACATTAACGGCCCCCAAGGTATCATATTCTGTTCGGTACATGATATTCAATGTTTATGTACAGACAAAAATAGCCTAAATATTTTTGGAAAGAAACTGATTGACAAAGAATACAGAATACAGTAGTTAGTAGTTGGTATTCAGTATGAGTATGTTTTTAGTTTTCTTTTAATTTGATGTCATTTTGAAACAAGTGTCATCATTCTATATCCCTGCCTGTTGGAAGGCATGTATTGCAACATTTTTCATTTTAACAGCTAAAATCTTGTCTCGTAATTTGGATTAAAGATCAAAAAAGGGGTGTCGCCCTGCAGGGCGACACCCCAAAAATGACGGAAGTTAGTAGTCAGAATACAGGATGAGCTTGTTTTTATTCCGTCTACTGTCTACTTCTTCATACTATAAAAATCATTCCCCTTATCATCAACCAAAATAAAGGCGGGGAAATTTTTCACTTCGATACGATAAATAGCTTCCATACCAAGTTCAGGATATTCCAGCAATTCAACTTTGGTAATATTGTCCTGGGCAAGTATGGCTGCAGGGCCACCAATGCTACCTAGATAAAAACCGCCATGTTTTTTACAGGCATCGGTTACTTGTTGACTGCGGTTTCCTTTGGCGATCATAATCATGCTTCCACCCTTGCTTTGGAACAAATCAACATACGAATCCATTCGTCCGGCTGTAGTTGGGCCAAAAGATCCTGAAGGCATTCCTTTTGGGGTTTTAGCGGGACCGGCATAATAAATTGGATGATCCTTTATGTATTGTGGCAAGCCTTCGCCACTATCTATTCGTTCTTTGAGTTTTGCATGAGCGATGTCCCGGCCAACAATGATGGTTCCGTTAAGCGAAAGTCTTGTTCCTACAGGATGTTTTGCAAGTAATGAAAGTATTGTTTTCATCGGTTGATTAAGATCGATGTTAACGGCACCACTTTCATCTGCATTTCTTAATTCTTCCGGAATATATTTCCCGGGATTATCTTCCATTTTCTCAATCCAAATTCCGTCTTTATTGATTTTGGCTTTAATATTCCGATCGGCCGAACAAGAAACGCCCATACCAACAGGGCAACTTGCCCCATGTCGGGGTAATCGAATAATCCGGATATCCAAAGCAAAGTATTTTCCGCCAAACTGGGCGCCAATTCCCAAATTATAAGCGGCTTTTAATATTTTGTCTTCTAATTCAATATCGCGAAAGGCTTGTCCGCCTTCGTTCCCTTTAGTGGGTAAATTATCATAATATTTTGCAGAAGCAAGTTTTACGGTTTTTAAAGTAGTTTCGGCAGAAGTTCCTCCAATCACAAAGGCTACATGATATGGTGGGCAGGCGGCAGTTCCCAACGATTTTAATTTATCGATTAAAAAAATTTCAAGGCTTTCAGGATTTAACAATGCCTTTGTTTGCTGGTAAAGGGTCGTTTTGTTAGCCGATCCGCCTCCTTTGGCTACAAATAAAAATTTATATTCATTTCCACCGGTGGCAAGAATATCAATTTGTGCAGGTAAATTTGTTCCTGAATTTACTTCTTTATACATATCCAGTGGGATGGTTTGAGAATACCTCAAGTTTTCCTCGGTATAGGTCTTGTAAACTCCTTTTGATAAGGCTTCTTCGTCGTTTCCATCGGTCCAGATTTGCTGGCCTTTTTTGGCCACAATCGTTGCTGTACCTGTATCCTGACAAAAAGGAAGTTCTCCTTTTGCTGATACTTCAGCATTTCGAAGCATTGTCAATCCAACATATTTGTCGTTTTCACTTGCTTCAGCATCTGTAAGAATTGCTGCCACTTTTTTTACATGTTCGGGTCGGAGCAAAAAGGATGTATCACGCAATGCAGCATTGGCCAATTTAGTCAATCCTTCAGCTTCAACCTTAACGATTGATTTTCCTTCAAACTCAGAAACAGATACGTGATCTTTAGTGAGCAAATAATAATCTGTGCTATCCTTTCCTAAAGGAAAAGGTTCCTGGTACTTAAATTCGGGGGTTGGCATAATAAAATAATTTTTTGATTGGGTTAAATGAATAGGTGAAATTTAATTATTTAAATTTAATCATAACTCTTTTTTGCAATTCTAAATCTAATACAGATTTCTTGATTTTATTTATAAAGTTGCTAAGCTTTATAATTCATTTTTTTGATTATCCGCCGGTTTGAATTTCATGATGAGCCCATTAAGGTGCATCCCAATATCCTGGCTCAAAGTCATAAATTTATCAACATCCGCATCTGAAATGAAATTAAGCTTGTTGGCAATGATAAGCAAAGTTTCAAGTTCTGTCAGTTTTTGGTAAGAAGCCATTAAGTAATTTCTTCTATCTCTAAAATCTTTAGTTGTCATGGCTTTTGAAATACCGAGTGGTATCTCGATTACTCCAGTTTTTAATTGATCAGTCAGCGTTTTTGCCTCTTCTTCAGGAAATAAACTGGTTAACACATAAATGCTTTTTACCAGATCCAGGCTATCTTGCCAAACTGATAAATTGGTATAGGCTAGTTTGTTTTTCATCCTTAATTAATTTTATGTGATCAATTTTTTATAATTCTGCTATTTTTTCAGGTGGTTGAGCTAAAATGGCTTTATGCTTTTTTGCCACGATGGGGCGTTGCATTAATTTAGGGTTTTCAATCAGAATGCGAACCCACTCATCATCCGTAAATTTTTTCCCTTTTAAAACTGATTTATACAAATCTTCCTGAGTTCGAATAATTTCGATTGGTTTTAAATTCATCTTCATCAAAAGTTCTTTTAATTCTTTTTTAGATAAAGGGTTTTTGATGTAGTCGACCACTTGAAATTCCACCTTTTTTGATTCAAGATAAGCAAGGCCTGCTCTTGATTTGCTACAACGGGGATTGTGATAAATTGTAAACATCTTATTTAGATTTAGTTATTCCCGAATTCCATTAAGTATGCTTTTATAAAATCATTGATTTCACCATCCATCACTGCCTGAACATTCGAGGTTTCATAACTTGTTCTCAAATCTTTTACCATTTTGTACGGATGCATCACATACGAACGAATTTGTGAACCCCATTCAATTTTTTTCTTGTTCCCTTCAATAGCTGCCTGAGCTTCTTTTTTCTTTCTGATTTCGATCTCGTATAATTGAGATTTCAACATTCGCAATGCTTTTTCCCGATTCTGTCCTTGTGATCGTGTTTCCTGACATTCTATAATTATTCCACTTGGCTCATGACGTAACCGTACTGCGGTTTCTACTTTATTTACATTTTGTCCGCCGGGTCCACCTGCACGAAAAGTATCCCAACTGATGTCGGAAACATTGATCTCTATATTAATGTCATCATCCACCACAGGGTAAACATAAACCGAAGCAAATGAAGTATGACGACGATTGGCAGAGTCAAATGGCGACAACCGCACCAGCCTGTGTACTCCATTTTCTCCTTTTAAGTATCCAAATGCAAAATCGCCTTCAAACTCAAGTGAAACAGACTTGATGCCGGCTCCATCCCCTTCGTGATAATCCAATTGATTAACCTTATAATTATTTTTTTCACCCCACATGATATACATCCGCATCAACATCTCAGCCCAATCCTGACTTTCTGTTCCACCGGCTCCCGGATTGATATTCACAATTGCGCTTAAGCGATCTTCCTCTCCCGAAAGCATATTTTTAAATTCCAAATCCTCAATGATCGTTAGAGTTGCATTATATTGTTTTTGCCATTCATCTAAACTACCTTCACCGGCATTATAAAATTCATGGATTACCACCAGATCGTCGTAACTATTTAATGCATTTTGAAAAACATTGGTCCACCTTTTTTTTTCATTGATTGATTTCAACACCATTTCAGCTTTTTTGGAGTCATTCCAGAATGCCGGGGCTGAAGTCATCTTTTCTTCTTCAGCAATAAGTTCTAATTTACGATCGATGTCAAAGAAACCTCCTTAAAGCATCCAATCTTTTCTTTAGAATTTTAATTTCTTCCAACGTGGCCATTTATTAAAATAATTTAGTGTTTAAAAACAAATTTACAAAATATTATCCTATCATTTCCTCATGTTTTTGTTTTATGCAGAATAGAAATTAAAGGCTTAAATCTGTGAGACTATGATATTGATTCTCAAAATCATTTAGCCGAACTCCTGCCAGACGCAGGCTGGGATCCCGAGCGATAGTCGAGGAATTTCATGGGTTTTAATCCCCACATCTTGATGCGCTATGAAGAATCAAATTTCGATTGAGATAGCTTGTCAGCTTGCTGAGTAGTTTCATTTCACGATAAAAGGATCAATCTGTATGCTGAAAATAAGGATGAAACAGCATAAATTTAAGGAAGTTCCTTATTTAAGATGTCCCAAACATAACCTGAATGAAAACCCTTGTTAATAGCGTAGGATGCCAATTTGTATTTTTTCTTGAGCAGATTTGGCTCTTTTATTTCAATGGCTTTTTTTGAGAGGATTTCTTTCAGTGTTTTGAAGTATTCATCCTCGTCAATTTCACTTAGCCCAATTTGGATAATAAGTTCAGGGATTTGTTTTTTCTTTAATTCATAAATGATTTTGTTTTTGCCCCATTTTTTATTTCGAAATTTTCCAACTGCATAGGATTGGGCAAAACGTTCTTCGTTTAAATAATTATCGGCAACGAGTTGGGCCATTATTTTTTCAGCCACCTTAGGTTGGCTTTTCCACTCAATAAGTTTTGTTTGCACTTCATAAATCGATCGCTCCTGATAGCTGCAATATTTTTGACATTTTGCCAATAAATACTGGTGATGCTCAGTCATGGGTGTTATTTTTTATGTGGTAATAAAATTCAAGAAATTTAGCTTTAATCTGATCGCGTATGGTACGATAAAAATCCATAACCTGAGCTTCGGTCCCGGTTGCCATAGCCGGATCGTCGAACCCAATGTGCAACCTATTTTTGACCATGCCTTGAAATACGGGACACTTTTCACGTGCATCATCGCAAACTGTTATTACATAATCGAAAGGGGAAGTGACAAAGCAATCAAGTTTTCGGGGTCTTGATTTACTAACATCAATGCCCATTTCAGCCATTACTTTAACTGTTCGGGGATTTATGATCTTTCCGGGTTCTGTTCCGGCAGAAAAAATGTCAAGTTCCGGATCGAAGGATCTTAATATATGTTCGGCCATCTGGCTTCGACATGTATTGCCTGTGCATATGATCAATATCTTTGCTTTCATTTGGTTTAATTCTGAAGTAATTGTTTAACAAGCTTCGGTAATCCTTCAACGGCTGTTTTGCGGTGAACCGTTAAATTTCTCATGTTAATATTGTTCGGAGCATTCGGATCAATTAAATATTTAACACTCTCGTTTGGGGCTTCATTTACCAGCAATGCTGCAGGATAGACTGTTAAAGATGTTCCTATCACGATTAAAATATCTGCTTTAGCAACAATTTCACTTGCCTTTGAGAAATTAGGAACACTTTCGCCAAACCAAACAATATGAGGCCGTAATTGTGAACCTTTTTCGCAAAAATCCCCCAGCTTTAACTCCCAACCTACCATCTGATAAACCAAGCCTTCATCCATGGTGCTTCTTACTTTTTTCAATTCACCATGCAGATGTAATACCTTTGCTGATCCTGCCCTTTCATGCAAATCATCAACATTTTGAGTAATGATCTGAACATCGAATTTGTCTTCTAATTTAACCAGTGCATGATGTGCAATGTTTGGTTCTACTTCAAGCAGTTGTTTTCGTCTTTGGTTATAAAAATCGAGTACCACTTGGGGTTCTCGCTGCCATGCATTAGGACTGGCTACTTCCTCTATTTTGTAATTATTCCATAATCCATCCTGATCCCTGAAAGTTTTAAGTCCGCTTTCAGCACTCATACCTGCGCCGGTTAGTACTATTATTTTTTTCATGCAATTAAGTTAACCGGATGATTTGTTTTACAGGTTAAATTTAAACAAAAAAAGCACCCTAATCAATAGGATGCCTTTAAATTCAATATTATGCATTGATTTTAAAATAATTTCATATCATCCAATACCTTCATTACCTTTTTTAAATCTTTTGCTGAATCCTGTAATAATTTAGTTTCTTCTTCGTTGAGCTTAAGTTCGAAAATGGTTTCAACCCCTTTGCTGCCAAGCTTTACAGGAACTCCCATATAGATGTCTTTTAAACCATATTCGCCTTGTAGCCATGCACAACAAGGGAATATTCGTTTTTGATCATCAACGATAGCTTCAACCATCTGAGCTGCGGCAGCACCCGGTGCATACCATGCGGAAGTACCCATGAGGTTAACTAATTCGCCACCCCCCATACGGGTACGGGTTACAATTTTATCAATTTCATCTTTACCAAGTAATTCGGTAATTGGAATGCCATTTACAGAGGTATAGCGAGGCAAAGGAACCATGGAGTCTCCATGCCCTCCCAGGGATAATGATAAGATATCTTTTGGAGAAACGTTCAGGGCTTCAGCAATAAATGCCCGATACCTTCCGGTATCTAAAATTCCTGCCATCCCAAATACTTTATTTGAAGGTTTGTTTGCGGCTAAATATGCTGCGTAAGTCATAACGTCTAAAGGATTTGAAACAACAATTATTATTGCTTCAGGCGAGTATTTCACTACCTTTTCAGTTACATCTTTAACAATACTGGCATTAGTCTTGATCAGGTCGTCTCTTGTCATCCCTGGCTTGCGAGGTATTCCTGAAGTAATAACAACAACTCCCGAGCCTTTGGTTTTTAAATAATCATTTGTTACCCCTGTTACCCTAGTATTAAAATTATTAATAGAAGAGGTTTGCCAAATATCCAGCGCTTTGCCTTCAGCAACACCTTCTTTGATATCAACCAGTACCACTTCCCGGGCCAAATCTTTATGTGCAATCACATTAGCACAAGTCGCGCCAACATTACCAGCTCCAACAACAGTTATTTTATTCATATTTGTGTGTTTTTAGTTTTTAATTTGGTAGTGACATTTTTCACAAATATATAAATATCTGATTGTTAAAACAATAACAATGCTTATTTATATGAGTTTATAAATTGAGGATATTTTTTGAATAAAATTTGGCGTTTAAGATTTAAAAGTAAATCTTCATTAATCCGCATAAAAAAGGTCACCCGGAAGATGACCTTTTTATAATTTGATTATTAGTTTTAGAGATTAAATTGTCAAATTTTCAAAACTCCTGTATTAACAATTCTCACCTTTATCTCTTTTGGCAGTACATTGGGCATCAACAACAGAGATCATTACCATGTTTACGATATCATTAACGCTACTTCCCATGTTCAATACATGAACTGATTTATTCATCCCATTAATAACAGGCCCAATTACTTCATAATGCCCCATTTCCTGCATCAATTTATAAGCCACATTAGCTGCGGTTAAATAAGGGAATATTAAAGCGTTAGCAGGTGCTCCTGCAAGCTTTGAAAATGGGAAATTTTCATTGAGCATTTCTGCATTTAAAGCAACGTTGGCCTGCATTTCACCATCCACAATCATGTCTGGATATTCTTTGTGCAGTTTAGCTACGGCAATTCGTTGTTTTTTTGGAATTTCACCATCGTTTGACCCAAAGTTTGAATAAGATAAGAATGCTACTCTGGGCTTAATCTTAAATTGTTCAATTGCATAAGTTGTTTGTAATGTTATTTCAACCAGCGTATCAACATCCGGATTTTTATTAACAGTGCAATCGGCAAAGAAAATTGGGCCCATTTTCGAGTTGATGATATACATCCCGGATACAATATTGGCATTTGGTTTCATCCCAATAATTTGTAAAGCTGGTTTCAAGGTATCGGGGTAATTTCGTGTTAAGCCTGATATCATTGCATCTGCATATCCTGTTTCAACCAGCATCGGGCCATAATAATTACGATGTTGCATCAAATCTTTAGCAGCAGTTAAGGTGACACCTCTTCTTTGACGTTTTGTATAAAGGATTTCTGCAAATCCACGACGACGGGTTTTTTCCTCATCTGATTTTGGATCTATAATATCAACTCCACTTAATTCTAAGTTATTGGTGGCAATTAAATTCTTGATGACTTCAACATTTCCTAGCAGAATGGGAGTTGCTATCTGTTCATTGAGTACAATTTCGGCTGCCTTTAACATTTTATAATTTTCAGCTTCAGCAAATACTACTCGTTTTGGATCTCTTTTTGCCCTTGCTTTAATTTGTCTGACAATTGGATTACTTACCCCAAGTCGCTTACGAAGTTCATCACGATAGGCATCCCAATCGGTTATTGGCTTCAGGGCCACACCAGAATCCATTGCTGCTTTTGCAACTGCAGGAGCTACATGTTCGATGAGGCGTGGATCAATAGGTTTTGGTATAATATAATCTTTTCCAAATTTTAAATTAGTTGCATGATAGGCAATGTTGACTTGCTCAGGAACTGGTTCTTGTGCTAATTTTGCCAATGCATAGGATGCGGCCAATTTCATTTCATCATTGATACATGTTGCACGGACATCCATAGCACCTCTAAATATAAAGGGGAATCCCAACACATTATTAACCTGATTTGGATAATCGGATCTTCCTGTACCCATAATAAGGTCTTCTCTAACAGAGACAGCTTCGTCGTACATGATTTCGGGAACCGGGTTTGCGCATGCAAAAACGATTGGATTTTTCGCCATAGAGCGTAACATGTCCTTTGAGAAGACTCCAGCTACGGAGAGTCCCAAAAACATATCTGCATCAACAATAGCTTCAGCAAGAGTGTGAACGTTTCTGCTTGTGGTAAATTGTTTCTTTGATTCATTCAGGTCGGTACGCGAAATATGTAATACACCTTTCGAATCGAGCATGATTACATTTTCACGTTTTACCCCGAGCGCAACGTAAAGTTTGGTGCATGAGATAGCAGCAGCACCAGCTCCATTTACAACTATCTTAATTTTTTCTATTTTCTTCTTATTGATTTTAAGCGCATTAAGAAGACCGGCAGCAGTAATAATAGCTGTTCCATGCTGATCATCGTGCATAACCGGGATATTTAGTTTTGCTTTGATCCTTTCTTCAATTTCAAAACATTCGGGAGCTTTGATGTCCTCAAGGTTTATCCCACCGAATGTTGGAGCAATGTTAATTACTGTTTCAACAAATTTGTCTATGTCTTTGGTATCGACTTCAATATCAAAAACATCAAGATCAGCAAAAATTTTAAAAAGGAGCCCCTTACCTTCCATTACTGGTTTTCCTGCTTCCGGGCCAATGTCGCCCAATCCTAGAACTGCTGTTCCGTTTGAAATTACTGCTACCAAATTTCCTTTCGCAGTATATTTGTAAACATCTTCGGGATTATCTTTAATTTTCAAACAGGGATCAGCAACCCCTGGAGTATAAGCCAAAGATAAATCTCTTTGTGTAGAATATGGCTTGGTTGGAACCACTTCTATTTTGCCGGGTCTTCCTTCAGAATGATAGATTAAGGCATCTTTTCTAAATAAATTATCCATTACTTTAAGTTTATTGTGAATATCTAAACAAATGAGATACAAATTTAATAATATCTATCTTACGTATGATTGAAATCCCTTATATATACTGATTAAAAATTATTCTTTGAAACATAGTCATTTGCAATGAAAACGGTTCTATTTTAGCGTAGTCAAATTTTTATCATAAAATTAAATTTGTACTTTTACTCGCTCGCAAAGTAGCAACTGTTTTGAAATAATAACCCAAAATCCGAATAGATGTATTCATATATCGAAGGAAATTTAGTTGAAAAAACACCTACCTATGTGGTAATTGATGTGAACGGTATTGGATATCAGATTCATATTTCTCTTCATACTTATGCCCAAATTGAAGGATTAAAACGATGCAGATTACATACCCACTTTGTTGTAAGAGAAGATGCTCAACTTTTATATGGTTTCCATTCCATCAATGAGCGAAAATTATTTGTTCAATTGATTTCTGTATCAGGTGTTGGAGCCAATATCGCTCGCTTAATTTTATCGTCGATGAGCCCAAATGAAATTGTTGCAAACATATTAAGCAGCAATATTGCCGCAATGCAATCGGTTAAGGGGATTGGTGGCAAAACTGCCCAAAGGATTATTATTGATTTAAAAGATAAATTGGAAAAAGGAGATGGGATGGTTGATAATATTCAGTTTGCACACAATACAAAAAAGGAAGAGGCGTTATCTGGATTGGTGGTTCTTGGTTTTAATAAAAACCTTGCATCAAAAGCCATTGATAAAGTTCTTGAAGCTAAAGGTAGCGACCTTAGTGTTGAGGAATTGATCAAAAATGTATTAAAATCATTTTAACCTTTGCTTTTTTTGGATTTAAAATCATGATCGTTTCATTTTATGTTTTAATAATCGTATTCATTCTTTGATATCTCCAATCAAATATATCTTTTCAAATGGATGGATTCTGATATTCATTTTTGTTCTTACTTCTATAAGTATGAAAGCCATTGCAGACGAAAATGAAC
The DNA here is from genome assembly GCA_018816945.1 of Bacteroidota bacterium. Classification (NCBI taxonomy): domain Bacteria; kingdom Pseudomonadati; phylum Bacteroidota; species Bacteroidota bacterium. The sequence goes on from JAHIVC010000010.1 coordinate 16,090, forward strand.
TGAATAAACCAAAATACAACCCTTTCCTGACGCAGGATACCATAAGTGGGATGAAATTGCAGTACCCTTTTACAAGTCGATTTTTTGAACCTTTTAATTATAAATTTTTTAGTCCCCTATTTTTAAGAACCCCTTCAAATATTAAATCTCAGATTATTTATGATCCTCGAAATAAAGAATATCTTTTTTTTAGTCGGATGGGGAATCTGAACTACCGTTCTCCTTTCAGCATGGGCTTTAACGAATATCAGGACTATGCATTAAAAAAATCGGAAAGTGATTATTGGAAAGAGCGGATCAATGCATCGGGAAATGATAGCAGAGCCGGTATTATTCCTGCGATCCATATCGGGGGTGAGGTGTTCGATCAGATTTTTGGAGGAAACAAAATAGACATCAGACCTCAGGGCTCAGCCGAATTAACATTTGGGGTATTATCCAATAACCGAAAAGATGAAACACTCGACGTAAGGCGAAGACGTACAACAAATTTCGATTTTAATGAAAAAATCCAAATGAGTGTTTTGGCTAATATTGGCGATAAAATCCAATTCAAAACAAATTATAATACCGAATCAACTTTCGATTTTGAAAATAAACTGGCACTTAAATATGAGGGCAAGGAAGACGAAATTGTTAAGCTTATTGAGGCCGGTGATGTTACCTTACCACTGCCTACAACACTCATTACCGGTAGCCAAAGTTTGTTTGGGATCAAAACAAAATTACAGTTTGGAAAAGCTACGATTACCAGTGTTTTCTCGCAGCAAAAAAGCCAAACCTCATCTATCACTGTACAAGGAGGTGCTCAAACCAACAAGTTCAGTTTAACAGCGGTTGATTATGAAGAAAACCGTCACTTTTTTGTTGGACAATATTTTAGAGAGGATGTCATCGGCCAAGATGGGAAACCTAGTAACCGATATAATGAAGCATTAAGAAACCTTCCGGTTATAGCATCAAATGTCAATATTACACGGATGGAAGTGTGGGTAACCAACATCGGTCCGGCTGTATCCGATAACAGAAATATCATTGCCTTAGCTGATTTGGGAGAATATCATCCAAACAACAGATATATCAATCCGCTATCAGGGGGTAATTTGCCTTCAAATTTTTCCAATAACTTAATGAATAACCTGGATACAACCCAGTTGCGAAACATCAATACCGTATCTAATTATCTAAAGTACGATCCTTTAAATATTGGACAATCAGGATATTTTGTAGCAGGGGAGGATTTTGAAAAAATTGAAAGTGCACGAAAATTAAGACCTTCAGAATATACTTATAATAGTAAGCTTGGTTTTATTTCGCTAAATACAACACTGAATGCCGATCAAACCCTGGCAGTTGCTTATCAGTACACTGTAATTGGTAACGATCGGGTTTATCAGGTAGGTGAATTTACGGACCAAGGGGTTGATGCCCCCGAAGTGTTGATAGTAAAATTGCTAAAAAGTACTTCTGTAAATACCCATAATAAGATGTGGGATTTGATGATGAAAAATGTGTATTCGATCAGGGCTTACCAGGTGAATCCGGAAGATTTTATTTTTAATATTTTTTATTCCGGAAATAAAAATGGAATTCCTACGGCTTATCTAACTGAAGGGGATGAAAATATAAAGGGAGTTCCGTTGATTAGGTTATTAAATATGGATAACCTGAACCCTCAATTAAATCCTCCTCCCGATGGAATATTCGATTTTATTGATGGTGCAGCTAGGAACGGTGGAACGATTGAAGCAGCTAATGGACGAATCTTTTTCCCTCTATTGGAACCCTTTGGTAAAGATTTAAAAAAGCTGTTCACCGATCCGGAACTAGCCAATAAATATTCCTACGATTCTCTCTATACTTTGACCAAAACAGGTGCAGAGCAATATCCTGATAAAAATAAATTTTTGCTGGAAGGAATTTATAAATCATCCTCAAGTAATGAAATATCGCTAAATGCCTTAAATGTTCCTCAAGGTTCGGTAGTTGTTTCGGCAGGCGGCATCCCCCTTTCCGAAAACATTGATTATACGGTTGATTATACGCTTGGAAGAGTAAGGATTATCAATGAAGGGATCTTAAACTCAGGGACTCCGATCAGGGTATCGCTCGAAAGCAACTCAATGTTCAATTTGCAAACAAAGCGGTTGATGGGCACACATATCAATTATGCGCTGAAAGAAAATACCAATATCGGAGCTACCATTATCAATTTGAACGAAAGGCCGCTTACCCAAAAAACAAATTATGGCGATGACCCAATTTCAAATACCATTTGGGGTATTAATTTTAATTTCGAGGAGGAATCAAGATTACTGACCAAATTAGTCGATAAATTGCCTTTTATAAGTACTAAGGAAAAATCAATTATTAATATTGATGGTGAATTTGCGCATTTTATTCCCGGTCATTCAAGAGCAATTGGAAAAACAGGAACTTCTTATATCGACGATTTTGAAGGAAGCAAATCAACCCTTGATTTGAAAAATTTTGGAGCATGGTTAATGGCTAGTACTCCTCAGGGTCAATTTGAAATGTTTCCGGAAGCGGCACCAAATGAAGGAATCAATTACGGAAAAAACAGGGCAAAATTCGCCTGGTATATCATCGATCCGTTGTTTTATGATAGAAAATCAAATTTAAAACCGCCAAATATTGATAATAATGAGTTATCGAAAAATAGTGTGAGGCAGGTTCTTGAGACTGAAATTTTTCCGAATAAAGATATTCCTAATGGAATTCCTACCAATATCCCGATTTTAAATATGGCTTTTTATCCGAAGGAAAAAGGTCCTTATAATTATGATGCTGATCCGGTTGGAAATCTAACTGCAGGTATCAATCAACAGGGTGAATTGAATAACCCCGAATCAAGGTGGGGTGGAATAATGCGTAAAATTGAATCAACCGATTTTGAGGCAACTAATGTTGAATATATTGAGTTTTGGTTGATGGATCCATTCTCCGAAGATGCGACCAATAATGGAAAACTGTTCTTCAATCTTGGCGATATTTCAGAAGATATTTTAAGGGACTCACGAAAAAGTTTTGAGAACGGACTTCCTACAGGACCTGAAGTTGTTAATGTAGATACCACAATTTGGGGCCGTGTCCCGACTTTGCAATCACTGGTCGAATCATTCTCTAATCAGCCCGGAACCAGAAAATATCAGGATGTAGGTTATGATGGTTTAAGTGATGATGATGAAAGATCGTTTTTTGACAGCACTAACGGTAAACACGACTATTTGAATAAAATTCAACAAATTTTTGGCCCAAATTCAAATGCTTATCTAAAAGCCATAGAGGATCCGTCATCTGATAATTATCATTATTTCAGATCCAGTGCATATGATGACGATAACAAATTTGCGAGTATTTTGGAACGATATAAGAATTTTAATAACCCTGAAGGAAACTCACCGTCAAGCGACCAAAACATTGAAAGTTATCCAACTGCTGCCACCTCATTACCTAATATCGAGGATATTAATTATGACAATACTTTAAGCGAAGCCGAACGCTATTTCCAATATGAAATAGATCTGGATAAAGTAAAAATGAATATTGGTGAAAATTATATTACCGATATTTATGAAGCTACTACACATCAACTTCCCAATGGAAACTTCAAAATCACAAAATGGTATCAGTTTAAGATTCCCATAAGTCAGCCTGATCAAGCCGTTGGCAATATTCAGGATTTTAAATCCATTCGTTTTTTACGAATGTTTATGAATGGTTTTCAACGTCCGGTTGTGCTCAGATTTGCAACATTAGAACTGGTTCGGGGAGAATGGAGAAGATATAAAAATTCTTTGCTTCCGGATGAGATCTCAGACCCAATTGATTTGCAAAGCCAAACTACTTTTGATGTGTCGGCAGTAAATATCGAAGAAAACGGAAAACGTTACCCTGTTCCTTATGTTGTGCCTCCCGGAATTGAAAGGGAAATAAATATAGCCACTACTGATATCATAAGAAGGAACGAGCAATCTATGGTTTTAAAAGTTGATAATCTTGAAGATGGAGATGCACGGGGCGTATACAAAACCACTGATTTCGATTTTCGTCAGTACAAAAACCTTCGCATGTTCGTTCATGCCGAAAAAATGAATGAATCGCAAGAACTTCAAAAAGGGGAATTGAGTGTTTTTATGCGATTTGGCGCTGATTTTACAGAAAACTATTACGAATATGAAATCCCTCTGAATTTTACACCTTGGGGAACAAACGTTTCTGATCCGGAGGCCATTTGGCCTGAAGATAATAGTTTTAATATCGACCTCGAAAAACTTGTGCAAATTAAGCAGCAACGCAATATCGCTATGCGCGATCCTAACTCTCATTTAAGCAATTCTATCCCTTACGTTGTTTATGACGGAAATGCCAAAGTTACTGTTATCGGGATGCCCAGTATAAGCGATGTAAAGGCGGTTTTAATTGGAATCAGAAATCCGAAGCAGATAAATTCGGCTGCCGGAGATGATGGATTGCCCAAAAGTGCCGAAATATGGGTAAATGAAATGCGATTGACTGATTTCAGTAATAAAGGAGGTTGGGCTGCAACAGGGCGTATTTCAGCAAATTTGGCAGATCTTGGCCGGATGACTTTTACAGGCAGCCACAATACTGCCGGGTTTGGAAGTATTGAACAAAGGGTCAATGAAACATTCAGAGAGGCCATTACTTCTTTTGATTTTAGTATGGATATGGAATTAGGTAAATTTTTCACTGAAAAATCAGGTATTCGAATTCCTTTCCATTTTGATTATTCAGAAGCTCAAAGTACGCCACAGTACAATCCTCTGGATCCTGACGTAAAACTCAATGATGAGTTAGAATCATTTGAAACTAAGCTGGAACGTGATTCACTGAAAAGAATTGTTGTTGATTATGTTCAACGGAAGAACATCAATTTTATGAATGTGAGAAAAGATAAGGTTAACAATACCAAAAGTAAAGTTTATGATGTTGAAAATCTAAATTTATCCTATGCATATTCCGAAATTTTTTCGCGCAATATTGATGTTGAATATGATATGAAAAAGGCTTATCGTGGTGGTTTCGGATATAATTTTAATAATAATCCCAAGATCTATAAACCTTTTGGGAAATCAAAATTTCTGGCTCAATCTCCCTATTTAAAACTAATCCAGGACTTTAATTTTTATCTTGCGCCAAAGCAGATTTCGTTTCGGACTGATATGTTCCGTGAACATGATATGCGAACCCTCAGAAATAAAAGCAGGGGAGATGTTCCGATGGAAACATCCTATGTGAAAAAATGGGATTGGAACAGGAACTATAATATTAAATTCGATTTATCACAATCTTTAAAACTTGATTTTAGAGCCAATGCTACGGCTTATATTGATGAGCCACAAGGTAATCCTGAAAAAGGAGATGCTGATTATTCTGGTTATCGAAGGGAGATTTATAAAGAAATTGGCAGCTTAGGTACAATAAACAGATATAATCAGATATTACAGCTGAATTATACTTTACCGTTGCAGAAAATTCCAATTATCGACTGGATGAGTTCTCAGTTTAATTATCAAGGTACATATAATTGGGGAGCTTCACCACGATCGTTACAGGAACGATTTGGAAATCAGATTGAAAATTCAGCTCAAATTCAGTTCACGGGTGATTTCAACTTGACACGGCTGTACGATAAAATCCCATATTTTAAATCGCTAAATCAGCCAACAAGAAGAGTTCAAAACAGAACCCAAACAGCAATAGGACAAAATGTTCAGAAAGAAGTGATGAGAGGCCAGGAGGAAGTTGAATTGTTAAATAGAGTCAATTATCTTAAAGTTGTTGCAGACAATTTTTTAAAATTTTTAATGGGAGTTAAACGTGCTTCTTTTAATTATTCTGAAATTAGTGGCACTTATATTCCGGGTTTTTATCCCGAACCAACCTCTTTCGGAAATTCATGGAAATATAGTCCCAATTCTGATATTCATAATGACGCCCCATCCAAACTTGCACCGGGAATTGGGTTTGTTTTTGGGGATCAGAGGGATATCAGAAATGACGCGGTTCGCTATGGTTGGTTATCTACCGATACCCTTTTAAATCAGCCATATGCAACTAAGAAAACAACTAATTTGACTTTAAGGGCCTCAATTGAACCATTTCCCGGAATTAAAATTGAATTGAATGCAGATCGTGCATATTCCATGAATCATACAGAATATTTTAGGGCTGATGCCAATGGTGAATTCCACTCCTATTCACCGATTGATAATGGAAGTTTTAGTATGTCGACCATCGCTTGGTCCTCTGCCTTTAAAAAGGAATTGGCTGATAACATGTCTGAGAATTTCGAGAAATTTAAAAACAATCGTGAAATAATCGCTTTTAGGCTCGCTGGAGAAAACCCGAACTATTCGGGCCAAACATTTAACACGGATACCATCAACGGGATTACATCGCGTTACCCTGTTGGTTATGGCCCTGCCTCTCAGGATGTATTATTGTATTCTTTGTTGGCGGCCTATACAGGGAAAGATGCAAAAAAAATGTCTTTGACAAAATTCCCTCGAATTCCACTTCCTAATTGGCGGATAACATTTACAGGTTTATCAAAAATTAAAGCCTTGCAAAAATTCTTCAGAAATATCACCATTATGCATGCTTACCGTGCTTCTTACAATGTTGGAAATTTTGTTTCAAGCGTTGGGCGGCAGATGGTTAACGGTTATCCAGCAACATTAAATGTTGACAGGGAAAATTATATTCCGGAATATGACATTTCACAGGTTTCAATTAGCGAGCAATTTGCACCGCTCATAAGCATTGATGTAATTTTACAAAACAGCTTATCTGCAAAAGCTGAAATCAAAAAGTCACGTAATCTTGCATTTAGTTTTACCAACAATCAAATGATTGAAGTAAAAAGTGATGAAATTGTAGTTGGGATTGGATATAGACTTAAAGATGTTTCATTTTCAATGAAATCAAGTGGTGGGGGTAATTCGTCAAGGCGTTTGAGCAGTGATTTAAATTTAAAAGCGGACTTCTCTATGCGTACCAATAAAACTACCCTCAGGCGCATTGATGAGGGAATTAATCAGATTTCATCGGGTCAAAAAGTCATTTCAATTATAACATCGGCTGATTATATGGTAAATCAAAAATTTAATATTCGTTTCTTCTTTGATAAAGTTATCAATAATCCTTTTGTTAGTAATCAGTACCCGAATTCAACAACAAATGGAGGTATAAGTTTAAGATTTATACTCAATTAGTTATTTCGTGGCTAATTTAGAGTGTTTTTAAATTAATTCTTTCATTTTTCTTGATCAAAATATTGTACTTTTGACCCATAATAATTTTAATTAATTAGCAATGAATGTACCTGGAAATTTAAAGTATACCAAAGACCATGAATGGATATTGGTTGAAGGCAACGAAGCAACAATTGGGATAACTGATTTTGCACAAAAAGAGTTGGGAGATATTGTTTTTATTGAAGTTGAAACAGTTGGCGAAATATTAGAAGCCGAAGAGGCTTTTGGTACAATTGAAGCAGTTAAAACCGTTTCTGATATGTTTATGCCGGTAGGCGGGGAAGTAATTGCTTTTAATGAAGACTTAGAAGTAGCTCCTGAGAATGTAAATAAAGATGCATACGGAAAGGGTTGGATTATTAAAATAAAAATTACAAATATACAAGAGCTGGATTCTTTGCTTACTGCCAAACAGTACAAAGATTTGATTGAAGCTTAATTTATATTGCAGGTAAAGGAATGTTCCCATTACACTGTTATACTTATAAATGATGTTAAAAAACTTCTGGCCGGTTTTTTTATGGTCCATAATAATTTTGATCTTGTCAGGAGTTCCTGGAAACATGATTCCAAAGGTTGAAAACTTTTGGAGTTGGCTAAGACCGGATAAAATTATGCACATTTTTTTATATGGGGTGTTTTTTTACCTTTTATTAAATAGTGTGGCAAAGCATCTAAACACAGCTGTTCTGGGAATTAAACGACTCATAATTTTGCTAACTATTGGCATAATATTTGCAGCTTTAACAGAAATATTACAAGCTAAAATATTTATAAACAGAGATGGAAGTTTATATGATTTTATTGCGAATATGATAGGGTGTTTGGCTGGATTAACTATCTATTTAGTGACATCAAAAAAAAAGCATATTAAATTATAAAACAATAAGTTTTTTTAATATTTTAGCAAACGATTTTAAATAATTACAGATCAAGTATAAAACTAATATCATGGATGCAAAAAAGACCCCAAAAGCCGACCTCGAATCAAAAAGAATGCTTTTTGTTCAATTTGGCTTAGTGATAGCCCTTTTTCTAGTGTTTGTTGCTTTCGAGTACAAAAGCTATGAAAAAAGAAAAATAGATATAGGAACGCGTGAGGCTGTTGATATTGTTGAAGAAATTATTCCGATTACGGAACAAAAGGTGCAACCACCCCCACCACCCCCTCCAACTGTAACAACTGTAATTAATATTGTTGAAGATGAAGTTGAGATTGAGACTGAAATCGAGATTGACGCTCAAGCTAATGAGAAAACAGAAATTGCAGAATATGTTCCAATCAAAATGGAGGAAGAAGCTGAAATTAAGGAGGATCACATATTTACCATAGTTGAGGCTGATGCTGAATATCCGGGTGGTGAGAAAGCTAGAATGGAATTTCTTAACAAAAATATTAAGTACCCCACCATGGCTCGAGAGAGTGGAATACAAGGGAGGGTGCATGTAACTTTTGTTGTTGAAAGAGATGGATCTGTTACGGACGTTCAGATTACCCGAGGTATCGGTGGTGGATGCGATGAGGAAGCCGTTAGGGTTGTAAAATTAATGCCTAAGTGGATTCCTGGTAAACAAAGAAACAAACCTGTTCGTGTTCAGTTTAACCTCCCTATTAAGTTTACATTGCAATAAAAAGACTTTTATTTAAATAATAGAAATCCCATAGCCTTAAGCAATGGGATTTTTTTATGTGATCTTATTAAAATATTCTAAAATAATATTGGCTTTTGCATTCCCAATTACTTTTGTAATCTCTTCTAAATTTGCCTCCTGTATGTTTTTGACTGATTTAAATTTCCAGAGTAATTTTTGGGCAGTTGAATAACCAATACCCTCTATTTCGGTCAACACTGATTTAATGGTTCCTTTTTCCATCTTATTGCGATGGTGTGTGATTCCAAAGCGGTGAGCTTCATCCCTGAGTTGTTGAATTAATTTTAAACTTTCAGATTTTTTATTGATATAAAGTGGGACCGAATCGTCAGGAAAATAAATTTCCTCTAACTTCTTTGCGATACCGATGATTGCGATCTTTCCTCTTAAATTTAGCTTTTCAAGACTTTTTATTGCTGCACTTAGTTGGCCCTTCCCACCATCAACCACGATAAGTTGTGGAAGTTCTTTATTTTCTTCAGTCAAACGTTTATACCTTCTATAAATAATTTCTTCCATTGATGCAAAATCATTGGGGCCTTCAACGGTTTTGATATTGTAATGTCGGTATTCATTTTTATCTGGTTTGGCATTTTTAAATGAAACCATTGCAGCAACAGGATAATCTCCCTGCATATTTGAATTGTCGAAACATTCGATGCGAACAGGTAACTCCTTTAACCTTAAATCTTCCATCAGTTGATTGAGAATGCGTTTTGAATGTCGTTCAGGATCAACCAACGATTTTTGTTTCAACTTGTCGAGCTTATAATACTTGGCATTGCGTTCTGAAAGTTCAAGTAATTTCTTTTTATCACCTTGTTTAGGAATGGTAAATTTTATTCCCGGAAACTCCAGTTTAATGTCGTGAGATAAAATAATTTCTTTGGCATTACTTTGAAATCGCTGATGTAATTCAGCTACTGCGATTGCTAAAAGCTCTTCAGGGCTTTCATTAAGTTTCTTTTTGATTTCGATTGAATGTGCCTGAATAATTGCCCCATCAACAACTTTTAAAAAATTAGCAAATGCGTTATGTTCATCCGTAATAATTGAAAAAACATCGACATTATTTATTTTAGGGTTAACAACGGTTGATTTGCTTTTATAACGATCTAATAGTTCGAGTTTCTCCTTAACAATTTGCGCTTTTTCGAAGGCCTCCGCCTGAGCGTAAGAACCCATCAATTTCTTGAGCTGGTTTGCAACGGTACTGATATTTCCTTTGATGATATCAGTAATGTTATCAATTTTTTGACTGTAATCTTCTTTTGATTCCTTACCTACACAAGGACCCATGCAGTTCCCTAAATGATATTCAAGGCATACTTTGAATTTGTTCTGAATAATATTGGATTCTGAGAGATTGTGGTTGCAGTTTCGTAAAGGATAAAGTTGTTTCGTTAAATCCAACAAAGTATTCATCATCCGAACTGAGGCATAAGGACCAAAATAAACCGAACCATCCTTTATCAGATGCCTTGTCGAAATAATTCGTGGAAAATTCTCATTTTTAATGCAAATCCAGGGGAAGGTTTTGTCATCCTTAAGCAAAACATTGTAACGTGGTTGATACTTCTTGATAAAATTATTCTCTAAAAGAAGGGCGTCAAATTCAGTTTCGACCACAATGAATTTGATGTCGGCGATGTTTTTAACTAATATTCTAACTTTACCATTTGCAGTCTGGTCTTTGTTAAAATAAGATGAAACCCTTTTTTTCAGGTTCTTTGCTTTTCCTACATAAATGATTTTCCCATCCTTGTTGAAATACTGATAAACCCCCGCTTTCCCGGGTAGTGATTTTATGATTTCTTTTAATAGATCAATATGTGGATTGGCGTATTTCAACAGATAAAATGTAAAAATTAATTCTCATTTTTTTTCATGGCATCCCAACCTTGCGCTTTTAGTTCTATGGCTGTTCCGGAGCGACTGATCAGGTATTCACCTTCATTTAATTCGGTCATATGGCCAATCACACTAATATCGGTTAACGACTTAATTTTATCATAATCAGCTTGTTTGATCGTAAAGAGTAATTCATAATCTTCCCCACCACTTAAAGCTGCTATTGTTGGATCCATTTTAAATTCTTCTGCCATGCTGATAGTAGTAATGTCGATAGGAATTTTTTCCTCGTAAATCTGACATCCTAACTTAGAATTCTTGCAAATGTGTTTTATTTCAGAAGCCAATCCATCCGAAATATCGATCATTGAAGTTGGCTTAACACCAAGGGCTTTAAGCGATTTTACAATATCAATTCTAGCCTCAGGTTTTAATTGTCGTTCTAAAATATAATCGTAACCTTCTAGCTCCGGTTGCATATTCGGATCTGCTATAAAGGCTTGTTTTTCTCTTTCAAGTAAAAGCAATCCCATATAGGCTCCACCCAAATCACCACTCACACAAATCAAATCATTTTGATTTGCTGTGTTTCGATAAGTGATGTCTTCAAATTCTACTTCTCCGATTACAGTGATAGCTATAAATAAATTACCGGCACTGGAGGTCGTATCTCCGCCAATCAAGTCAACGCCGTATTTTTCGCAGGCCATGTAAATTCCTGAATACAGCTCTTCGAGTGCTTCAACCGAAAAACGATTTGAAGCAGAAATTCCAACGGTTATTTGTGTTGGCAAACCATTCATTGCAGCAATATCCGAGAAATTAACTACTGCTGCCTTATATCCAAGATGCTTTAATGGAGAATAAGTTAAGTCGAAATGAACCCCTTCGGTGAGCAAATCAGTTGAAATTAACAGATGTGTATCCCCAGCTTTTATTACCGCTGCATCATCACCCACTCCCTTAATGGTGCTTTTGTTCTTTAGTATAATATTCTTGGTTAAATGTTCAATAAGTCCAAATTCACCAAGCTCTGATAATTCGGTACGGCTGGTATTTTGATCAATCATGTTTTATACTTTTGATTGTTTGATTTCAGTAGATTTTTATAAAATTAACATTTTTAAAACGGGCAGCAAAATTATAAATTTAATCAGCACCATTTTTTATTATTCTGGCTTATTTTATTTATCTTTGCAGGCCTATTCTTATTTAAACTTAATACAAATAAGATGAAACATTTATAAGAAATGAGCAAGGAGAAAAACAATATATTGGATGAGGTTACCCAAGGTGAATACAAGTACGGTTTTGTAACTGATATTGAAACAGAAACCGCCATTAAAGGGTTAACCGAAGATACCATCAGGTTTATTTCCAATAAAAAAAATGAACCGGAATTTATGCTTGAGCAAAGGTTGAAAGCATTCCGACATTGGCAAAAAATGAAAGAACCGGATTGGGCGCATTTGAAGTATCCACCCATTAATTACCAAGATATTATTTATTATGCTGCGCCTAAAAAGAAAGCGAGTTTAGAAAGCTTGGATCAGGTTGACCCTGAATTGATCGATACTTTCAATAAATTAGGAATTTCATTGGATGAACAAAAACATTTGTCGGGAGTTGCCGTTGATGCTGTTATCGATAGTGTTTCCGTTAAAACTACTTTTCAGGATACCCTATCAAAACACGGGATCATTTTTTGCTCATTTAGCGAAGCTGTTCAAAATCATCCTGATCTGGTAAAAAAATACATGGGCTCTGTAGTTCCTTACACCGATAATTATTTTGCTGCTTTAAATTCTGCCGTATTTAGCGATGGTTCTTTTTGCTTCATTCCAAAAGGTGTAAGATGCCCGATTGAGCTTTCCACCTATTTCAGGATTAATGCTGCTAATACGGGACAATTTGAACGAACATTGATTGTTGCCGAGGACAATTCATACGTGAGTTATATGGAAGGTTGCACAGCGCCGATGCGAGATGAAAACCAACTTCATGCTGCTATCGTAGAGATCGTTGCAATGGAAAATGCGGAAGTGAAATACTCAACCGTACAAAACTGGTACCCCGGTAATAAAGAAGGTGTTGGGGGGATCTATAATTTTGTGACCAAGCGGGGAATGTGCAAAGGAGCAAATTCAAAAATAGCCTGGACACAAGTTGAAACAGGTTCAGCCATTACCTGGAAATATCCTTCCTGCATATTATTAGGCGATAATTCAGTTGGTGAGTTCTATTCGGTAGCGGTTACCAATAATTATCAGCAAGCAGACACAGGGAGTAAAATGATGCATATCGGTAAAAATACTCGTAGTACCATCATTTCAAAAGGAATTTCGGCAGGGCACAGTAATAACAGTTATCGGGGATTGGTAAAAGTTACCAAGAGAGCAGAAAACGCAAGAAATTTTTCACAATGCGATTCATTGCTTTTAGGAGATAAATGTGGGGCGCATACTTTCCCTTACATTAAAACCGATAATAAATCTTCAATCGTTGAACACGAAGCAACGACCTCGAAAATATCTGATGATCAATTATTTTATTGTAATCAGCGAGGTATTGGAACTGAAAGTGCCATTGGATTGATTGTAAATGGATACGCTAAAGAGGTTTTAAATCAACTTCCGATGGAATTTGCCGTAGAGGCACAAAAATTATTACAAATTACCCTTGAAGGGAGTGTAGGATAATCATAAAATAGATAAAAATGTTATTGAGTATTAAAGATTTACATGTTTCGATAAACGGTAAAGAAATTATTAAAGGCTTAAATCTCGGAATCAATTACGGTGAAACTCACGCGATTATGGGACCCAACGGTACCGGAAAAAGTACCCTGGCTGCTGCCATTACCGGTCGTGAGGGTTATGAAATTACCAAGGGAGAGATTATTTATCAAGGGAAAAGTATTTTGGAAATGGCCCCGGAAGATAGAGCCAAAGAAGGGATCTTTTTAAGTTTTCAATATCCGGTTGAGATTCCGGGAGTTAGCATGACCAATTTCATGCGCACTGCTATAAACTCACACAGGGAATATCAGGGAAAAGAACCCATGCCTGCAGGAGAATTCCTTAAAATGATGGATGAAAAAAAGAAAATGGTCGAGATCAATTCAAAACTCACCAAGCGTTCAGTAAACGAAGGTTTTTCTGGTGGCGAAAAAAAGAAAAACGAAATTTTTCAAATGGCCATGCTTGAGCCTACTTTTTCAATTTTAGATGAAACTGACTCAGGTCTTGATATTGATGCACTGCGGATTGTAGCGAATGGTGTTAATTTGCTCAAGACCCCGCAGAATGCCTTTATGATTATCACCCATTATCAGCGATTACTCGATTATATCGAACCCGATTTTGTTCATGTTTTGTTTGATGGACGAATTGTTAAATCGGGCGGAAAAGGATTGGCATTAGAACTTGAAGAAAAAGGATACGACTGGATTAAGCAGGAAGTTGAACGCTAAAATTTAGACACGAAGGATAATGAATAAACGTGACGAACAAATATTACTGGAAAAAAAATTAGTTGATCTTTATGAAGAAAATAAAGAGACTGCTTTTACCAATGATATAAAAACAGTTTCAGCATGCAGAACAGAGGCCATTAAGCATTTCAAAGAAAAGGGCTTTCCGGTGGTTTCAGAAGAGTTATGGCGGTCAACCGACTTATCAAAAGTTTTGTCTCAGGATTATCATCAATTTCTTAAACCTAAAGAGGAGGGTGTTGATTTAAGCAAACTATTTGTTTGTGATGTTCATGATTTTGATACCGAAATCCTTTCGCTGTTAAATGGTTGGGTTGTAAATGGATTTCGGGAGCTTAAGACTTTACCAAATGGAGTTATCATTGGAAGCTTGTCCGAAGCAATGAAAATTTATCCCGGACTAATTGAAAAATATTATAATAAAAGTGAGCATATAAATGATCATTCAATAACCTCTTTAAATACGGCACTTGCACAAGATGGAGCGTTTATTTTTATTCCGGATGGGATTCGGGTAGAAAAACCTATCCAAATGATTAGTATCATCAACCATAATGAAAACCTGATCGTGCAAAACAGGAATATAGTGGTTTTAGGGAAAAACAGCAGTTTAACTCTGGTTCACTGTGATGATTCGACCAACAAATTACCAAGTTTTAATAATTCGGTAACTGAAGTTTTTGTTGGAGAAAATGCAAATCTCGATCACTATAAACTCCAAAATCTGAACAATAATTCGACCCTCATCAATTCAACATTTATCAAACTTGCTTCGAATGCCAACATTTCAAGCAACGCCATTTCGTTGAATGGTGGTTTGATCCGAAACAATATTTTTGTGGCCTTAAATGGAAAAGGTGCAAATGCCAATGTTTACGGTGTATACTTGATGGACAAAAAGCAGCACATCGATAATTACGTTTTTGTTGATCATAAAGTTTCGGATTGTACAAGTACTGAATTGTTTAAAGGAATATTGGATGATGAAGCGAGTGGCGTATTTAATGGGCATATTTTAGTTCAAAGAGATGCACAACGTACCAATGCCTTCCAAAACAATAAAAATATTTTACTGAAAGATACAGCCACAATCGACACAAAACCATTTTTGGAGATTTATGCCGATGATGTAAAATGTAGTCATGGCGCCACCATTGGACAATTGGATACGGAAGCAATGTTCTATATGCGATCGCGCGGAATAAGTGAAGATAATGCAAGAATGCTGTTAATGTATGCTTTTGCTGCAGAGGTAATTGATAAGATTTCAATTGAGGCTTTGCGTAGCAGAATTGACGATATGGTTAAAAAGCGTTTGCGCGGTGAGCTTTCTGTATGTGAAACTTGCGTATTGCATTGCGGAAGTCCGGAAAAAGAAATCCATTTTGATATTGATTTAAGCAAAATTTAGTAATTTTGTGCTTAAGATGAATCCATTTGATATTCAAAAGATTAGGGCTGACTTCCCAATTCTCAACAGAGAAGTGTACGGTAAGAAATTGGTGTATTTAGATAATGCAGCTACTGCCCAAAAACCCCAAGTTGTAATTGATACAATTGTTGATTATTATACTTGGAACAATTCCAATATACATCGTGGAGTTCATTATTTGAGCCAAATTGCAACATCCGCCTATGAAGATGCAAGGGAAAACATTAGAGTTTATATTAACGCCAAAGAAAAGTACGAGATAATTTTTACGAAAGGAACCACTGATGCCATTAATTTATTGGCTTATTCGTTTGGCGAAAAATTTATCCATGCAGGCGATGAAATCATTATATCCGCACTCGAGCACCATTCCAACTTAGTTCCATGGCAGATTTTATGTCAGCGAAAACAAGCCAAATTACAGATTGTTCCGGTTAATGATAAGGGGGAATTTGTTTTTGAGGAATTTGAAAAGCTTTTGAATTCCAAAACTAAATTAGTGGCCGTTGCTCATATCTCGAATGCGCTGGGGAGCATCAATCCTATAAAAAAAATCATCCAAAAAGCTCATGAACGAAATATTCCGGTGATGATTGACGGTGCCCAAGGCATCGTTCATTCAGCCGTTGATGTTAAGGAATTGGATTGTGATTTTTATGCTTTTTCGGGCCATAAATTGTACGCGCCAATGGGAGTAGGGGTTTTATATGGCAAAGAGCAATTTTTAGAGGAAATGCCACCTTATCAAATGGGAGGCGAGATGGTTGACCAAGTGAGTTATCAGCATACAACCTACAATAGTCTTCCCTTTAAATTTGAAGCCGGAACGCCGAATGTGGAAGCCGTGTTGGGTTTGAGTGCAGCGATCAATTATATAAAAAGTATAGGTATTGAACAAATTTCACGGCATGAAAATGTGTTATTGAAATATGCTACACGAGAGTTGAAAAAGATTGAAGGAATCCGAATCATTGGTGAAGCCGATCAAAAAGCAGGGGTAGTATCATTCTTGATTGGGGAAATCCATCCGTACGATGCAGGAACTATTATTGATCATTTTGGAATCGCTATTCGTACCGGGCATCATTGTGCCCAACCAATTATCGATCATTTTAAAATACCCGGCACCATCCGGGCCTCTTTTGCAATGTATAATAATTTTGATGAAATTGACCTACTAATTAATGCTGTCAAACAAGTTAAAAAAATGTTTGAATAACTAAAAAAATCTAAGCTATGGAGGTAGAAAGCATTCGTATCATAGAAGATCAGATTATTGAAGAATTTACCCATTTTGAAGATTGGATGGACAAATACAATTACATTATTGAAATGGGAAAGGATGTTCCTAAAATCGATCCTGATCTTAAAACTGATAATAATTTAATATCCGGGTGTCAGTCGAAGGTTTGGTTACATGCTGAATATAAAGACGGACGAGTTCTTTTTAGTGCCGATAGCGAGGCGGTAATTACACGTGGGCTTGCTAGTTTATTGATCCGTGTAATGAACAAGCAAACGCCGGAAGATATCCTGAATTCTGATTTCTTTTTTGTGAAGAAATTAGGATTGAAAGAGCATTTATCACCCAATCGTTCAAACGGATTGGTTTCAATGATTAAGCAAATGAAGCTTTACGCTCTGGCATTTCAAACTAAAGTATCTAAATGATTTCTTCATTTTGAAAATAATACTATGGCTAATATTGTTGCAAATTCTGAGCTCGAACAAAAGATAATAGAAGCATTAAAAACCGTTTTTGATCCTGAGGTCCCCGTTAATATTTATGAACTAGGATTGATTTATGAGGTTAATGTGGATGATCAAAAAAATGTTAAAATAGTCATGACTCTGACTGCCCCCAATTGCCCTGTCGCCGAAAGTTTGCCAGTTGAGGTTGAAGAAACGGTAAAAGCGCTTGAAGGCGTTAATGAGGTTGACGTGGTGTTAACTTTTGAGCCATCCTGGGATCAGGATATGATGTCGGAAGAAGCAAAACTTGATTTGGGCTTATTATAATAATTGTTATCCATCCCCTATTATTCATTTAATTCCTGTAATTTTGTACGAGAAGTTACTGACTATGGTAGAATATACTGGTGAGCTATTAAAACATATTGAAAATCCTTCCGATTTACGTGAGTTGAGCGAAGAAAAGCTTCCTCAGCTTTGTGATGAGATAAGGGAGTTTATCATTGAAGCTACTTCAACAAATCCGGGTCATCTGGGTGCAAGTTTAGGGGTAGTTGATCTCACGGTTGCACTTCATTACGCCTATAATACCCCTTACGATCGCTTGATTTGGGATGTGGGTCATCAGGCCTACGCCCATAAAATATTAACCGGACGTAAAGACCTTTTTCACTTGAACCGAAAGTTCAAGGGCATCAGCGGATTCCCGAAAATGAGCGAAAGCGAATTTGATGCTTTTGGGGTTGGGCATTCATCAACTTCAATTTCGGCAGCGTTGGGTATGGCCATTGCATCTAATCTAAAAAAAGACAATAATCGTCAGCATATTGCCGTAATCGGTGATGGATCAATGACGGGTGGAATGGCGATGGAAGCCCTGAATAATGCGGGAGTTTCCGGAACAAATTTGCTTGTTATTTTGAATGATAACGGTATTGCTATTGATAAAAATGTTGGAGCACTGAAAGATTATCTGGTTGATATTGCGACATCGCCTGTTTATAATCGACTTAAAAATTTCATTTGGAAATTATTAGGCAAGGTCACCATTAAATATGGGCCTAATCACCAGCGAATTGCCCAACAAATTGAGAATGCCATCAAAGGATCTATCCTCAGAAGAAGTAATTTATTTGAATCCTTTGGATTTCGTTATTTTGGACCGGTTGACGGGCATGATGTAAAAAGACTGGCACGTCTGTTTGTTGACTTGCAAAATATACCCGGACCGAAGCTTCTTCATATTATTACAAAGAAAGGCAAGGGATTAAAATCGGCAGAAAAGGATCAAACCCTTTATCACGCGCCCGGAGCGTTTGATCGAAAAACAGGTCAAATTGTTCAAACCAAGTGTGCAGAAAAACAAGCTCCTAAATACCAGACCGTATTTGGTAGGACCATTTTGGAATTGGCCGAGAAAAATGAAAAAATTGTTGGTGTCACACCTGCAATGCCAACGGGCTGCTCATTAAATTTAATGATGGAAAAAATGCCTGAAAGGGTTTTTGATGTTGGAATTGCAGAGCAGCATGCCGTTACGTTTTCAGCCGGATTGGCTGCCCAGGGAATGATCCCTTTTTGTAATATCTATTCTACCTTTATGCAAAGAGCTTACGACCAACTCATTCATGATGTGGCTCTGCAAAAATTGCCTGTTGTATTATGCCTGGATCGTGGAGGCTTGGTAGGTGAAGATGGAGCCACTCATCATGGGGCATTTGATTTGGCCTATTTGAGGTCTGTTCCGGAAATGATTGTTTCAGCTCCGATGAATGAGGAAGAGTTAAGAAATTTAATGTTTACGGCACAGCTAAAAAATCATGGGGCATTTTCGATACGATATCCGAGAGGAAGAGGGGTAATGCCTGAATGGAAAACAGCATTTAAAGAAATTGAAATCGGTAAAGGACGAATCATTTCTGAAGGTGAAAAAATAGTTATTATTTCGATCGGGCACATCGGCAATACGGTAATAAAAGCATGTGAAAAACTGTTAGAAGAAAATATCCGGATCGGACATTTTGATATGCGGTTTTTAAAACCGATTGATGAAGAAATGCTTCACCATATTTTAAAAAATTATCAAAAAATTATTACGGTCGAAGACGGGACCATTATTGGTGGGTTGGGTAGTGCAGTAGTCGAATTTATGTCCGATCATCATTATCAGGCACCTGTTAAACGATTGGGAATCCCAGATAGGTTTATTGAGCAGGGAAGCATTGCAGAACTAAGCAAAGAATGCGGATTTGATGCAGAAGGGATTTATCAGGAAGTTAAACGGATGTAGTGAAACTACTTGCTTTACTTATAATTTTTTGTGAATATCTCTGAATCATTACGATTTGATAAAGTTCTTGAAAAATTCCTGCAGATTAATAATATCAAATAAATGCAGAGAAGTCAGGATTATGACGAATATGATCACCCATCTTACAAAATTCACTCCTTTTTTCACGGCTAGTTTTGAAGCAAGCAGGGCCCCAATAAAAGAGCCAATGGTCAACATTAGGCCATAGGCCCAGTTTACCTGATCGTTCATGATAAAAATGACCAGTGTAAAGGGAGTATAAAGAAGAACTATTAATACCTTAATGGCATTGGTTTTCACCAAATCGTACCCAACTCCTAAAACCACCCCTGCGATTAAAAGATAGCCAACTCCAATTTGGATAAATCCTCCGTACAATCCAATCCCAAAGAAAATTATTATTTGCCAGATGCTTATTTTTTTTTCAGTAAGTTCTTTTCTTCCATGAAGAAACTTTTTTGGATCGATTAGCATAAATACCATCATCATCAACATGATCACGGCAATGGCTCTTTCGAATATTTCTTCGTTGATATCCACTGCAATCCATGCACCTATCAATGATCCAATTACAGCAGGAATACCTAAGAGCAAACCTTTTTTGGTTTCGAGCACTTTTTGCCTTTTGAAACTTGCAACCGAAGCAATATTTTGTGCCAGAATTCCGATCCGGTTCGTTCCGTTCGCAACATTAGCCGGCAAACCCATCAGCATTAACAGAGGAAGGGAAATAATGGATCCGCCTCCCGCGAGGGTATTGATAAATCCTACAAAAACTCCTGCAACGATCAGGATCATGATTTCATACGTGTTCATCTGAACTTAACTCAATTATTGATAAACTTTTGCGATACTTACTTTTTTCCCAAAAATGCGGATCACAATATACAATGCTAAAATTCCTGCAGGAAATAGCAACCATAAAGATATTCCAAAGGCAGCAGGTAACGTGCCAATTAATACCGAAACCAAACCAACCGATAATGCATAAGGTAATTGGGTTCTAACATGATCGATATGATTACAATTACTGGCCAAGGAGCTAAGTATGGTAGTATCTGAAATGGGAGAGCAGTGATCACCTAAAACAGATCCTGCCAGTACTGCAGATACTACATTGTGGAATATCGACATACTCACATCATAGCTTAATCCGTATTCACCGGCTAGAAGCCAGGAAGCCGGTAATAATAAAGGATATAAAATGGCCATGGTTCCCCATGAAGATCCGGTTGAGAAGGATACAAGCGCTGCAAGTATAAATGTTATTGCAGGAATCAAATAGGGTGAAATAGACATTGCCAACATGCTTTGAGAAATAAAATCAGCAGTATGTAAATGTTCGGTCACCATCGCAATTGACCAGGCCAAAACCAAAATAACAACTGCAGTCAACATGGTGCGAAATCCATTAATCAGGCTATCGATACTGTCTTTTAAACTGAGAATCCGCTGCCCAAGTGTGAGCGCAAAAGCAACCAAAACACTTGAAATTGATGCCCATAATAAAGCCTGATAAGAATCGGCATTGCCAATAATGGTAGATATTTTTTTGGTTAAACCAATAGTTGTATCATTCCAAACGGCTTCATCCCAACCCGTATAGGCGAGTCCTGCAAAGGTTCCGAAAATGATCACTAAAACAGGGATAACTGCATTGTACCATCGTGCTTTTATGGCATCTGAAATCTCTAGGTCATTAGAAAATTCCTGATTTAATTTTTGTTCTGTGATACCTACTGTTCTTGCTCGTCGCTCAGCTTTGAGCATCGGGCCGTAATCTACCTTTCGGTAGATCAGTATTAAAATAAAAATTAAGGTAAAAATAGGATAAAATGAATAGGTCAATGAATTAAGGAATACATTATAAGCACTTTCGTCCAGATTGAGCGTATCGATCCCATTTTGGATATAACTTATTTCTGCACCGATCCAGGTGGTAATAAAAGCAATGGCCGCAACAGGGGCCGCGGTTGAGTCGACAATATATGCCAGCTTTTCTCTTGAAACCCTGAGCTTATCCGTAACCGGACGCATGGTATTCCCCACTACAAGCGTATTGGCATAATCGTCAAAAAAAATGGCAACACCCATAATCCATGTAACCAGTTGACCTGATCGGGGACTCCTGGCATATCTTGATAAAATATTTACAACCCCTTTCATTCCTCCGTTTTTGGTAATCAGATTTACCATACCGCCAATCAGCAATGAGAAAATGATGATTGATAAATGCCCACGATCACTAAGCGTTGTAATAAGATAAGTGTCGATGAAAGAAAAAATGCCTTGAAAAATGGCAATAAACAAATTACTGCCCTGATAAAAATAGATGATGGTTGTTCCAAAAAGTATTCCAATGAATAAAGATGAATAAACTTCACGGATCCATAAGGCCATCAAAATGGCGATTAAAGGCGGAAATATTGACATCCAAAGTGGAATGGGCGAATTGGTTTTCGAATAATCAAAACTTCCAATCTGAATATAGGTTGTTTCCTTTTTGATGTATTTGTAGGGGATATGGATCACTCCATCTTTTAATGCTGCTTCAACCGATTTTCCATTCAATAAGATTTTGGGGAAATCATCATTTTGCATTAATCCCTGTATTTCGGGAGAGGGAATAATCTCAATTTCAATATTAACATTCTGAACGATGATCGATGGAAAGTTTACCTTAAAATCAGTTTCTTTGAATTGATAATCGGCTGCTATTTGAGAAAACGACAATTTTACAAATAAAACGAAAAAGACGAAGAGAAGATTTTTTTTTAGCACAGATATATTTTTTTGCCGTAAAAATAAGGATTTAATCCAAAGCACAAAATGAAATAGATGAAGAGTTGGAAGTAATAGATATACTCAGGTGAAATTTTGTTTTTGTTGATCATATAAAGTAATACAATAGAAATACATTGTACTACAATTGAAAGATATTCAATTTTCAAATTGCCACACTTTCAAATTTTCAAATTATCTTATTGCCCATCGTATTTTTCAATATCCTCACTAAAATAATCCAGTTTAATTCCAACTTCTTTAAACATTTCTTCCGATTCGGTAGCGGAGTGATATCTTTTTTCACAAACCACCCTTACGATGCCACAATTGATAATGAGCATGGCACAGGTACGGCAAGGGGTCATTCGGCAATAGAGGGTCGAGCCTTCGAGTGCGATGCCCAATTTAGCAGCCTGACAAATTGCATTTTGTTCAGCATGAACGGTACGAACGCAATGTTGGGTCACTGTCCCGTCTTCATGATGAAGTTTTTTAAATAAATGGCCGACTTCATCACAATGATGCAGGCCTCTTGGCGAACCTACATAACCGGTCACGAGCATTTGTCGGTTGCGAACTATTACACAGCCGCTTCTTCCTCGGTCGCAGGTTGCGCGTTTCGAAACTGCATCGGCCATCCCGATAAAATATTCATCCCAGCTGGGTCGTTTATGCGTATTATTCGGTTTGCTCATATTCCTTTAATTATAGAATGTTCAACATGATTTGATCTACTTGCTCATACAATTGAGTGATGTCCCTATCATTAGTCAGTACAAAATCAGCCAACTCAATACAGCGTTTTAGGTTTTGTTTGTTCGGATCATCCGATTCAAATTCTCTTTTTTCATTTTGAAGAAAAGTTTCATATGAAATGTGATCGGTTTCCGATTTTCTGAGTTTGATGCGATCAAATCGAATCTTGCTTTCTGCATCAATTGCCAATAAATAGAAGTTTTTCTTTTTTCTTAAAGAGGTAATTTCACCTTCGGTACGGATGCTTTCAATAATACAATTAGCGCCTATTTCAATAGCCTGATTGTATAACTGATCAATGACATAGGATGGAGAATTGGCAGCTCTCAACTCGTTGGCAACACTGGTCATCGAATCGCGGTTAATTTCCAACTTTCGACGTTTGATTTCTTCAATTA
Organism: Bacteroidota bacterium; assembly: GCA_018816945.1. Taxonomy (NCBI): domain Bacteria; kingdom Pseudomonadati; phylum Bacteroidota; species Bacteroidota bacterium. The sequence goes on from JAHIVC010000010.1 coordinate 39,764, forward strand.
AAAAACCACGAACCGAATAATGGCTAAATCCTTTTTCGTTTTCCAGATAATCTACGATAGTTCCTTTTCCTGCACCTAAAGTGCCTGTTATGCCGATTATGATCATGTGGTAAATTTAGTGAAAAGAAATCTGAAGATGTGACATACGTAGAAATTATTATTCAGACATTATTCGTTTGACATTCAGTGGACATACAATAGTCATACGTTGTAATACATAGTAATACGATTGTTGAGGTAGCTTTTAACAATGAAACAATCGAACAATGAGACACGTTAACACATAATCACGCGAACACCCATACACATCTTTCAGTAAATTGACATTCAGTAGACATACAATAGTCATAGGTTGAAATACATGGTAATACGATTGTGAATAGGAAATTTTAACAATGAAACACATTAACACTTAAACACGTTAACACACAAACACGTTAGTAATGGAACAGTATCGAAACATAGTTCACAACTTCATCAGAAGAATGAACCTCCCCCGAATGTCCTCGCTTTAACAAAGTGAGTTTTGGATTTTCTAAAGTCAGTTTAGCATATTCGATTAGGCTCAAAATAGGGCCAAAACCACAAACTGAAATGTTTTTCGAATTTACCTGCGCTTCAACCCCTTTTGAATTGAGCTTGTAAATTTCTTTTAATACGTAATCATCCATCTCCTTTCCTCTCTCGGGACTTAGAAAATGCGAAAAATCAGAAGAGGCAATAAAGAAAACATTTTTGCCACTTTGTTTAACTGATTTAAAAATGGCTGAGGCAATCAGTTTGGCATTTGATAAATTTTGTACCGACATGGTGATGGGGACTATCTTAAAATCATAACCCAACACATATTTCAAAAATGGCAGCATCACTTCGGCAGCATGCTCGTACAAATGTGCTGCTTCCGACTTCGGGAATCCTAAAGAATCCATTAAATCCAAATCAAGATTTACATTGCCAAAAGGAGTTTCCCAGACTTCATTTTCATCGACTGCAATTGGCGGTCCAAATCCCCTATGATTTGGGTTGATGATAAAAAAAGTATCCGGTTTGGATGGCAGGTTTCTTAATATTTCAAATACATGAATAGCCTGGTAACCTGAATAAATAAACCCTGCATGAGGAACAATGGCCCCGATTGGATTTGCTTTTGCTAGTGCATAGTCGATGTTTTTTTCTTCAGCAGCGAGGATCTTTTTGTACAAGTTAATTATTTCTTGTTGAGTGGCAGGATAAAACCTGCCTGAGTGTGCAGCTTTCCTGATTTTCATGACGAATAATATTTAAGGATTTGTTGACCGCAATGCGCACAATTTCCTGATTTATCAAGGTGTTCAATCTTTGTGATATAACCTGAGCGGGAAATTAGCGGAGCATTACAATTAGGGCAAAGGGTATTTTGTCCTTCTAAAGTTTTCATGTTACCAAGATAAACATATTGAAGTTTACGACGGGCAATTTCATAAAGCGTTTCAAGTTTTAATTCAGGAGTAGGAAGATTTTTAATTTTGAACATCGGGAAATAACGTGAGATATGAAGCACGGTATCCTCACCAATTTCCTCCGCAATCCAATCAACCATTTCTTTAAACTTTTCTTCATCATCGTTTAATCCCGGGATGACCAAGTTGGTCAACTCAATATGCTTACCTGCATCTTTAATTTGTTTAATGCTTTTTAAAACAGGAGCTAACCTGGAGGAAGTGAGATTTTTATAAAATTCTTCGGTAAATCCTTTTAGGTCGATACTAAAAGCATCCACAAACCCAATCAGCTTGCTTAGTGGATCAGGGTTAATAAATCCATTACTAACAAATACATTTTTTAATCCATTTTGATGAGCCAATCGTGAAGTTTCAAGCACAAATTCGTACCAAATAATGGGCTCGTTATAGGTATAGGCCAATCCAATATTTTCAGGGTTTTCAATTGCCATTTGCACTATTTCTTCAGAAGTATAATTTTTTAAAAAAGCAAATTCATCAACCGTAACCTGTGAAATTTCATAATTCTGACAGAATTTACATTTCAAATTGCAACCAACGCTACCAATCGAAAGGATTTTTTTGCCGGGGTAAAAATGATAAAGGGGTTTTTTTTCGATGGGATCCGTAGAGATTGCACTGAGCTTTTCATAGTTTTCGGAAAATAAATCCCCTCCAATATTTTTACGCACCAAACAGATTCCTGATTTACCATCGTCGATCAGGCAATGATGGGGGCAGAGATTACATCTTACATTCTTTTGCCCCAACTTTTCGAAGAAAACTGCTTTTTTCATGAGTCAGATTTTAGATGCCAGACACAAGACACAAGACTTGTTTGCGATTCGTTAGTCAAGATTTAATAATTCATTTTTAATAAACTAGTAACCAGCAACCAGAAACCAGTATCAAGACACAAGAATTGATAATGTCATAAAGATCAAAAATAATCAATCTAAGCGCTTTCCTCTTTTATTTCACTGATCCAGTGTGTCATTTTAACCGGTTCAAATCCTTTCAGCTTTTCCATGAGAGAGTCAATTTGATCACTCACCATTAAATTATTGCGGTGTTCGGCACGAATAAATCCCCGGTCGACTGCATGATCAAGAAATTTTAACAGATGATCGAAGAACCCATCCACATTTAAAATTCCAATGGGTTTATCGTGAACGCGTAATTGAGTCATTACCATCATCTCAAATAATTCGTCCAAAGTTCCTACTCCTCCCGGAAATGCTATAAATGCATCCGAAATTTCAGCCAATAATATTTTTCTTTCCTGCATCGAATTAACCACATGAAGCTTGCTCAGCTTGGTATGCCCAACCTCGATATCGATTAAAAATTGAGGGATCACACCAACTACCCTTCCACCATTTGCAAGCATGGTATCAGCCAAAATACTCATAATCCCAACGTTTGACCCACCATAGGTAAGCTCAATATCATTGGCACAAAAATACAGTGCCAGTTTTTTGGCTTCTTCTTTAAAAACTTCCCGATTCCCCATTGATGAACCACAAAATACGCTCACACTTTTCATCGACAATTTTCTTATTTTTGTTAATTAAACCAAAGTTAGCAAAATGAATACGAAATCGTTATACCCGCTAAAATTTAATTCAATTTATAAAGATAAAATTTGGGGAGGTCAGAAGATTAAAACAGTGATGGGAATGGATTTTTCACCCCTTATTAACTGTGGGGAAGCCTGGGTATTATCTGGTGTAGAAGGGGATCAAAGTGTGGTTGTTAACGGATTTTTAGCCGAGAACGAGCTCAATGAACTGGTTGAAATTTACATGGGTGAATTGGTTGGTGAAAAGAATTATGAAGAGTTTGGCGATCAGTTTCCGATCCTGGTTAAAATCATCGATTCAAACGACTGGCTCTCCATTCAGGTGCATCCCGATGATGAGTTGGCCATAAAAAGAGGCCTGGATAGGGGGAAGACAGAAATGTGGTATTTATTGGATGCCGAAAAAAATGCCGAAATTATTTTGGGCTTTAATAAGGAAATCAAAAAGAATGATTATCAGGAACTGCTCAATGATAAAAAATTAAAATCGGTATTAAATGCTGAAAAAGTGAAAGCCGGGGATGTTTTTTATGTGCCTGCAGGCAGGGTACATGCTATTGGCCCGGGTATCCTTTTAGCAGAAATTCAACAAACCTCCGATACCACTTACCGCATTTATGATTGGGATCGAATTGGTGTGGATGGCCTCATGCGGGAATTGCACATTGATGAAGCCCTGGATGCCATCGATTTTAAAGTTCAAAAGAATTATAAAACCGAATATTCAGTAGAAAAAAACAAGACTTCAAAAGTAGTGAAGAGTAAGTACTTCACTACAAATTTGATAGATATGGATGTTCCGTTAAGCAAGGATTACAGCGTACTTGATTCGTTTGTCATTTATTTGTGCGTTGAAGGCAGTTATGTATTATTGTTTGGAGACGAAAGACTTACTGCGCGAAAAGGGGAAACGATACTGATTCCGGCTATCATGAATGAGGTTAAAATAATTCCGGCCCCAAAAGCAAAGATTTTGGAGGTCTATATCGCATGACATAATTTTTGGACTTGTTAATCGGTCTTTAATTATTTCTTTTTTCGTATAATTAGAATCGATTTTATTAAAAAATCTTTAAATGAAATAATAGGATTAGCATATATTTGAATACTGATAACATTCCAAAACAGACATAAATGATTCAAAAGATTATATTATCGCCTTTTCAAAAATTTGTTAAGATTGAAAGTTTTAGTGGTATATTGTTATTGATTGCTACTATCATTGCAATGCTTTGGGCAAACTCGCCTTTCGGCGAATCATATCAATCGCTTTGGCAATATAAAATTGGATTTTCTACCCAAAACTTCGAACTAAGTAAACCATTATTGCTTTGGGTAAATGATGGATTGATGGCCATTTTCTTTTTCTTAATTGGCCTGGAAATAAAAAGGGAATTTTTAATTGGAGAATTAAACTCGGTTAAAAAGGTTGCTTTCCCTCTCTTTGGGGCACTTGGAGGAATGTTGTTTCCGGTTTTAATGTTTTTTGTGCTAAATAATAAGGTTGAAACAAGCGTAGGATGGGGAATTCCGATGGCTACAGATATTGCTTTTTCACTGGCGGTTCTGAAAGTTTTAGGTGATAGGGTTCCACTCAGCCTTAAATTATTTCTGACCGCATTTGCCATAGTGGACGATATTGGAGCTGTTTTGGTTATTGCAGTTTTTTATAGCGGAAACGTTAGCATTGCTTTACTTTTCGTGGCGATGGTATTATTGGGGATTTTATACTTTTTATCTCTTAAAGGATATTATTCAAAATTCCTGATTATTATTTTTGGGATCGCAATTTGGGTACTATTCTTAAAATCAGGCATTCATCCAACAATTGCCGGGATCTTATTAGCCTTCTCAGTTCCTGTCAGGCAAAAAATTGATACACCAACCTTTATTGATAAATTGGTGACAATAACCAATAATATTAAAAAAGCCGCTGTTTCGAAAAAACCAATTTTATGTAAGGAACAAATAGAACAAATTGATGATCTGGAAGACTGGACCAACAGATATCAATCTCCTCTGCAACATTTAGAGCATAAATTGCACGATTGGGTTGCCTATTTTATTATTCCCGTTTTTGCACTCGCTAATGCAGGAGTGTTCATCAGTAGGGGAGTTGAAATTGATGAAAACTTAATATGGACTATAATTTTATGTTTGGTTTTGGGTAAAAGTATAGGTATTTCATCAGTTATTTTGATTACTAAAAAAATCAGATTAGTTGAGATTCCGGAAGAAATAACGCACCGGCATATTATTGGCGTTTCTTTTTTGGCTGGTATTGGGTTTACGATGGCCATATTTATTGCAAGTTTGGCCTTTGAAAGCAACCCAATATATATCGATTCAGCTAAAATTGGGATTCTTATCGGGTCATTAATTTCAGCAATAATTGGGTATATTATTTTAAGAACCACTGGCAAAAAATCATTCAGAAATGCTAATAAAAACAGTGCAATACAGAGCGAGGACGATTATCTTGGCATTCCGTGTAGCCAAAAAAATAAAGGATAATCACATGAAGAAATTATGTCTAATTGTTTTTGTCTTTTTCATAGCAAATTGGACAATTGCACAGCAGATTACAGATACAAACTATCATCCTAATATCCTAAACCCTGTTTATGAAATAGGAAAAGGACCGATCATATTTATCGACGAGGGTCATTATAATTTCCATACAAAAGAAGGCAGATATAAATCCTTCGCGAACTTTGTGGAAAAGGATGGCTATGTAGTAACGGAATATATGGGTGAGTTTAATGAGAATGAATTATTGAAAGGAAAAATCCTTGTTATTTCAAACGCGATCAACCAAATTAATGAACAGAATTGGTATGTACCGACCCCTTCGGCATTTACAAAGACAGAAATAGAAACAGTTAAAAATTGGATTAGTGAAGGTGGAAGTTTATTTTTAATTGCCGACCACATGCCTTTTGGTGGTGCGGCAACCGACTTAGCTGTAGCATTCGGGTTTGAATTTTCAAACGGATTTGTAATGGATACCTTATCTCCCGGTCCGGCTTTTTTTAATCTGAAAGAAGGGACCCTTTTTGAAAGCATTATTACCAAAGGCAGGAATCATGAGGAACGTGTAGAACAGATTGCAACGTTTACCGGCCAGGGTTTCAAAATGCCCGGTGATGCTGTCCCCATTTTAATTTTTAATGAGAAATATGTGAACATGATTCCTGATTCTGCATGGGTATTTGAAGCGAAGACCCCCAGGATTAATGCCAAAGGACTTGCACAGGGAGCCTTTAAAAAGTATGGAAAAGGAAAAGTTGTGGCATTTGGCGAAGCCGCCATGTTTTCTGCTCAACTCGCAGGACCACAAAAAATAAGAGTTGGAATGAATGGCGATATGGCTCCTGAAAATCACCAACTATTATTAAATATCATTCATTGGCTGGATGGGAAACTTGAGTAGTTAAGCTCGTTTTTCTTAACCTAATTTGATATTTAGGTATTGTTGTGAAATTCGACGGGTTGGAATCCATGTAGCAAGTATGCCAATGATAAATACGGTAAAAAACACGTAAACAAAATCTGTCCATTGCAAAATCACGGGATAGGAATTCACGATGAATGCTCCATTGGCATCTCCCAAACCAACAAGCCCGAATTGCATTTGCATCACACAAATGAGGGTGCCTAAAATCAATCCACTGAGGGCACCTATCATTGAAATTAAACTTCCTTCAAATAAAAAAATTCTTCGGATCAATTGATTGTTCGCACCCATACTTTGCAGCACGGCAATGTCTTTTTTCTTGTCGAGGATGAGCATGCTCAATGACCCGATTACATTAAAAGTGGCGATGAGCAGAATGAAAGTCAAAATCAGAAAAATGGCCCACTTTTCCGATTTCATGATTTTATAAAGCAATTCCTGCTGTTCGAAACGATTTTTTACCTTAAAATCGGGGCCTAAAAGGCTTTTAATCTTGGATTGAACTTGATCTGAATTTGCTCCTTCACCAAGCCCGATTTCAAGATAACTGATCTCATCATCATATTCCAAAATTTCTTTCACAAATGTGAACGGGGCAAAAATATATTTTGAATCAAAATTCTGTTCAACCATAAATACGCCCGAAACCAGAATGTTTTGGCGACTAAAATCCTGTTCGGGATTGAGGTTAAATCCTTTGCTTTTTCGGGGTGCTAGAATACTGATGGCCTCTTCTTCCAGTTTTATTCTAAAATCCAGAAAATAAGCCACCCCGGATCCGATAATAGCATAATTTAATCCTCCCTGCTTAAGTTTAAATTCCCCGTCAACCATACAGGAATCCAAACCCGACATATCCGTATAATGTTCGGGAACTCCCTTGATATTTGCAAAATGTTGCTTATCTCCACTTTGAATTAAAACATTTTCTTCAATTACTTCCATAAAAAAATCTACCCCATCAAGGATCTTAATTTCGGCGGATGGGAATTGCGAAAGTTTGATGGTTTTTCCTTCGCTAGGGGTGATCACCAAATCGGGATTGAAATTATTAAAGAGTGAAATCACAAGACCTTCAAAGCCATTAAAGACCGACAAAATAATGATGAGGGCCATGGTGCCAATGGTAATCCCTGCAACAGAAATCCCGGAAATAATATTGATGATATTATGCGATTTCTTTGAGACTAAATAACGTTTAGCTATGTAAAACGAAAAATTCAAAAATTAAGGGGTTTTTAGTAAATTTTCGATGTTCTCGATATAATCGAGCGAATCGTCGATATGAAACTGCAATTCAGGTACTACTCGCAATTGATTTTTGATTCGTCCTGCCAGTTTGTGCCGCGTTTCTTTTTTATGTTCTTTTATTTTCTCCAATATTTCCGAGTTATCAGCCCCCGGCGAAAAAATACTCACAAATGTTTTGGCAAATGAAAGATCGGGACTAACCGTAACTTTCGTAACGGTGATCATTGCTCCGGAGTAATGTGCCTTACTGTCATATTGTAAAATTTCCCCCAGATCCTTCTGAAGCAATTTCGAAATTCGATTCTGTCGTTTTGATTCCATAATGCAAAAATACTACATTTCAGTAAAGATAAACAAAGTAGAAAGAACGCCTATATGGCATTTTAATTATATTTGCATTTAATGAAGAATCTAATCAAAATATTAAGATATATAATTCCTTATTGGGGTAAAGCCTTGCTAAATATAGGATTCAATATTTTAGCCATTCTGTTTTCTTTAGCTTCGTTCACTTTATTTATTCCGGTTTTAAATATTCTTTTTAAAACAGCCGATCTTTCTGAAAAAGGTGCTGAAATTGCTGAAGATAAAGTTCCAGTTGAAATTATTGAAATCGTTAGTTATAATTTCAATTCACTGAAGGAGTATTTTAATTCGGTTAAGGAATATCTTTACTATCAGATAGAAATGTTAATCGTGAAGCAGGGAGAGATGCAGGTGTTGCTCTATATTTGTATCTTGATAGTAGTGCTTTTCTTTCTCAGAAATCTGTTCCGTTACCTCGCTTTGTTTTATTTAGCCCCAATACGTAGTAATGTTGTAAGGGATATCAGAAATAAATTGTATCGCAAAATATTGATTCTTCCACTCTCATACTATAGCGAGCAAAGAAAGGGAGATATTATTTCTCGTATGACAGCTGATGTTCAGGAAGTTGAAGTATCAATTATGAGTTCATTGGAGATGATGTTTCGTGATCCGATCAATATCATCGTTTATTTAATTGCCCTAATGGTAATCAATGCGCCACTTACCTTATTTGTGTTGGTTTTATTTCCAATCAGTGGTTTTATTATTGGCAGGATTGGCAAAAGTCTGAAAAGATCATCTGTGAAGGGGCAGAAACAGTTAGGAGTACTCCTGTCGATCATCGAAGAAACCATTTCAGGTTTAAGGATCATCAAAGCATTTAATGCCATCAATCTCAGTGATAATAATTTTAAAACTTCCGATCAGTATTATACCCGAACAATGATACGTTTATACCGTAAACGTGATTTGGCTTCACCAATAAGTGAGTTTTTATCCTCTATCGTGATGGTCATCGTATTATGGTATGGAGGCCGACTGGTTCTCAGTCCTGAAACCGAGCTCGATGCGGCTATGTTCATGACTTATTTGATCATTTTTTCTCAACTAATGCCTCCTGCCAAATCAATGACTACAGCTATTTATAATATTCAGAAAGGGGGAGCTTCCGTGGAGCGGATCCATGAAGTATTAGATGCCGAAGAAGTCATCGTGGAAATCGAAAATCCAAAAACAATCAGTGAATTTAAATCGGCAGTTGAATATAAAGATGTCAGTTTTTCTTACGACAAAACTGTCGTTCTTAAAAATATTTCTTTAAAACTTGAAAAAGGAAAAACCATTGCGCTGGTTGGACCTTCAGGCGGTGGAAAATCTACATTTGTTGATTTATTGCCCCGCTTTTACGATTGTGTCTCAGGTGAAATATTAATTGACGGCACCTGTTTAAAAGAATTTAAAATCGACGATGTCAGAGGACTCATGGGAATAGTTTCGCAGGAGACCATCCTTTTCAATGATACGGTGATGGGAAATATTACCATGGGTATCGAAAATGTAAATGAAGATGATGTGATTGCTGCTGCAAAAGTAGCCAATGCGCATGAATTCATTTCAAAAATGGAGAATGGATACCATACAAATATTGGTGATCGGGGTGTAAAACTCTCCGGGGGTCAGCGACAGCGAATTAGCATTGCGAGGGCCGTTTTGAAGAATCCACCAATTCTTATTTTGGATGAAGCCACCTCGGCACTTGACACAGAATCTGAACGTTTGGTTCAGGATGCGCTCTTGAAACTCATGCAAAACCGTACTTCCATCGTTATTGCGCATCGTCTGTCTACCATTCAATTTGCCGATGAAATTGTTGTGATCAGTAAAGGGGAGATTGTTGAAAGAGGAAAACATGCCGAATTATTGGCGCTAGGTGGAGTTTACAAAAGGTTGTTCGACCTGCAATCTTTTGCCTGATTAATCTGGTTTAATCTTCAATTGTTTATAAGTGTACAAACGCAAATTTGTTTAGGAATGTGCAAATTATGTAATTTTACCACCTCATATTTTATTATATGGAATTATTAAAAGAGAAAATAAAAAAGATCGCATCTGATTATAAGGATGAATTAATAAAAATCAGGAGGCATTTACATGCCAATCCTGAATTATCAAATCAAGAGTATAAAACAGCTGAATATATTGCAGATAAGCTTAGAAATTTAGGAATAGAGGTTCAGACAGGAATTTTTAATACAGGCCTGGTTGCGATTATTAAAGGCAAAAACCCGTACAAAAAAGTGATTGCCCTGCGTGCCGATATTGATGCATTGCCTATTCACGAAAAAAATGATCTTCCTTATAAATCTTTAAACCCCGGAGTGATGCATGCTTGTGGGCATGATGTTCATTCTTCTTCATTAATTGGAACAGCTAAAATTTTAAATGATTTAAAAGGTGAATTTGAAGGTACGGTTAAACTAATTTTCCAACCTGCCGAAGAAAAAATTCCGGGTGGGGCTAAGCCGATGATTGAAGCTGGAGTCCTAAAAAATCCCCGACCAGAGTTTATGTTTGGGCAGCATGTTTACCCCGATTTAGAAGCAGGTAAAATAGGAATCAGAGCTGGTAAATATATGGCCTCGGCCGATGAAATTAATATTACGGTTAAAGGCAAAGGTGGTCATGGAGCTATCCCTTATGCTTTGATCGATCCGGTACTTATCGCCTCTCAAATTGTTGTAGCGATGCAACAAATCGTAAGCAGAAATGCACATTTTAATGTTCCAACAGTTTTATCTTTTGGGCGCTTTATTGCCGATGGAGCTTATAATGTGATCCCTAATGAAGTAACACTTAAAGGTACTTTCAGAACCTTTGATGAAGATTGGCGTGCATTGGCACATCAAAAAATAGAAACTATGGCCAAATCTATCGCTCAGGCCTATGGGGGAGATTGTGAAGTATTTATCGACAAAGGATATCCTTTTTTGGTAAATGATGAGGCTTTGACAGGCAGAAGTTTTAATTACGCCAAAGAATATTTGGGAGAAGAAAATGTTGTTGAGCTGGATTTAAGAATGACTGCTGAAGACTTTGCTTATTTTGCTCGGGCAGTGCCAAGTTGTTTCTATCGTCTGGGAGTGAAAAATGATGCAAAAGGAATAAATTCCGGTTTGCATACTTCAACTTTCAATGTTGATGAATCAAGCCTGGAAGTAGGAATGGGCCTGATGGCCTGGTTTGCAATAAGCGAGCTGATGCATTAATTTGAAAAATTCTGTAATAAAATAAATTTAAAAAATGAGAAAATTTGTCTTTGGACTGATGCTATTAATAGCCTTTTCGGTTTCGGTGGATGCCCAAAATTATAATACCGGTATTGGTTTCAGGGGTGGTTTGTCCAATGGGTTAACCATTAAGCACTATGTAAGTTCATCTAGTGCCATTGAAGGAATAATTGCGGCCAGATGGGGCGGAATGATCATTACCGCACTTTATGAGTTTGACAATGAATTCAATACCGAAGGGTTGAATTGGTATTATGGTGCCGGAGGACATGTGGGTATATGGAATACGCCAAAACATGCTTCATGGTGGGTTGAAGGGGATGTAAGTTCTCCGATTGTTGGAGTGGATGCAGTTTTGGGGATTGAGTATACTTTTCCGGAGTTCCCTCTAAGTATTTCACTTGATTGGAAACCAGCTTTTAACTTAATTGGATACACAGGAGTTTGGGTTGATTCCGGAGCTTTTTCAATTAGATATGTGTTTTAAAATTATCTGATCACCTGAACTAATCTCTGAAAAATAAATCATAGAAATAAAATGAAAGTTGACGGTCAGGAATACCGCACCATTTGGATGGAAGGAACTACGGTCTTTATGATCGAGCAGAATTTACTTCCATTCGAATTTAAAATTCATGAATCAAGTTCTTACTTTGAAACTTGCTTTGCTATTACCACAATGACCGTTCGCGGAGCAGGGGCCTTGGGGGCTGCCGCCGGTTTTGCCATGGCCCAGGCATTCATGCATGCCCCTGTGAATGGTTATTGGGATTTTATTGTTCAGGCCAGAGAAGAAATTGAAGATACGCGCCCCACTGCCAGAAACTTATTTTACGCAGTGGACAGGGTGTTCAAGGCAGGGAAGAATTCAGCAGAAAATGCAGTAAAAGAAGCCCAACTCATTGCCGAAGAAGATGCACGTGATTCAAGGATGATTGGTAAGTTTGGTGCCGAATTATTTGGTGATGAAACAAGGGTTTTAACTCATTGTAATGCAGGTTGGCTGGCATTTGTAAACTATGGAACAGCACTTTCGCCAATATATTATGCAAATAAAGAAGGAAAAAAAATTTTTGTTTATGTGGATGAAACCCGTCCACGGAACCAGGGAGCAAAACTGACTGCCTGGGAACTCAAAAATGAAAAAATCGAGCATGTGATCATTCCCGACAATGCCGCTGCACACTTCATGTCCCAGAAAAAAGTGGACATGGTTATTGTTGGAGCCGATCGAATTGCCTCTAATGGAGATGTGGCCAATAAAATTGGCACCTTGGAAAAAGCCATTATTGCAAAAGAATATGATATCCCCTTTTATGTAGCGGCACCTACTTCTACGTTCGACCTTGAATGCAAAAGTGGACAAAATATCAAAATCGAAAATAGAAGTGAGGAAGAGGTATTATTCCAAACCGGGATGGATGCCAATGGAAATGTTAGCCGGATCAGGGTTGCAGCCATGGGCTCACCTGCCGAAAACCCTGCTTTTGATGTTACCCCTGCCAAATACATCACGGGAATTATTACCGAAAAAGGCATTATCAAGCCCTGTGTTCAGTCTATTAAAAAGGTTTGTAAAAGCTAGTTTCAAGGATTTTCCGTCTAAAGATAGAATGCTTCTAAATAATTTGTAATTTTGACCGATTATGACGGAGCAACCTATTTCAAAATACAGCATTACTGATTGGCTTCCAACCACACTCGAAGAGGTTAAAAGAAGGGGTTGGGATCAGTTGGATGTAATCCTTTTCTCAGGTGATGCTTATGTGGATCATCCTTCATTTGGTCATGCCGTAATTAGCCGTATTATTGAGCAGGCCGGATTTAAAATTGCCATTGTTCCCCAACCCAACTGGCAGGATGATTTGCGCGATTTTAAAAAACTTGGCAAACCCAGATTATTTTTTGGTGTAACTGCCGGATGTATGGATTCGATGGTTAATCATTATACTGCCAACAAACGGCTCCGTTCGAACGATGCCTATACACCGGATGGTAAAGCCGGATTTAGGCCTGATTATGCTACCGTTGTTTATTCAAATATTTTAAAGAAAATTTATCCGGATATCCCTGTTGTTATTGGTGGGGTAGAGGCTTCATTGCGCAGGGTTACCCATTACGATTATTGGTCGGATCAGTTAAAACCTTCCATTTTGGAAGAGAGCAAAGCTGATTTGCTTGTCTACGGAATGGGCGAACAGGCTTTAAAAGAAATACTTGTCCGACTAAGTAACAACCATTCAATTCAGAAACTTAAAGACATTCGTCAGACTGCTTTTTTGCAGGATGAAACAATGGAATTGCCGATTTCGGATTGTGCAACTGTGGAAATTAATTCGCATAAAGATTGTTTAAAAGACAAGAAAGCTTACGCAAGTAATTTTAAAATTATTGAGCAGGAATCTAACAAAGTGCAAGCGCGTCGTATTGTTCAGAAAGTTGGAAAGCAAATGCTGGTTGTAAATCCTCCCTTTCCTGTGATGACTGAAATAGAGATTGATGCGTCTTTTGACTTGCCTTATACCCGTTTGCCCCACCCAAAATACAAAAAACGAGGTCCGATTCCGGCTTACGAAATGATCAGGCATTCGATCAATACACATCGGGGATGTTTTGGCGGTTGTAGCTTTTGTACCATTTCGGCCCATCAGGGAAAATTTGTGGCCAGCCGATCCGAAAAATCGATCTTGAAAGAAGTGGAAGCTGTTACGCAAATGCCCGATTTTAAAGGCTATATCAGCGATATGGGTGGGCCTTCGGCAAACATGTACAAGATGAAGGGGATTCATCAGGGGATTTGTGATAGTTGTTTGCGGCCCAGTTGTATTTTCCCCAAAATCTGTCCGAATCTGGATACGGATCATCATCCCATGAACGATATTTACCGAAAGGCAGCCGCTCATCCGAAAGTTAAAAAAGCCTTTGTTGGAAGTGGTATCCGATATGATATGCTGGTTGATCGCCCTGCAGAAGAGACCAAAAAGAACGGCTATAACGAATACATCGATCAGGTAGTGAAAAATCATGTTTCGGGCCGATTGAAAGTAGCACCCGAACATACTTCCGAGCCGGTTTTAAAACAAATGCGGAAACCATCATTTACCCATTTTCATTCGTTCAAAAAAATATTTGATCAGGCAAATGCGAAAGCGGGATTAAAGCAGCAATTGATTCCTTATTTTATATCGAGCCACCCTGCAAGCACAAACGTTGAAATGGCCGAATTGGCTGTCGACACCAAAGAACTGGGGTTCCAACTGGAGCAGGTGCAGGATTTTACCCCAACCCCTATGACTCTTGCAACCGTAATTTACTATTCGGGGATCGATCCTTATACCATGAAAGAGGTATATACGGCGCGCACCAAAGATGAAAAATTGAACCAAAAGAAATTCTTCTTTTGGTACAAACGTGAGAATTGGCAGTGGATTCGAAATACCTTGGACAAATTGAACCGACCCGATTTGGCTACTAAGCTTTTATCGAATAAAAAATAAATTATTAGGGGTGACACCCTTAGGGTGTCACCCCTAATTTGATAAATTGAACCAACCCGATTTAGCGACCAAGCTTTAGTCGAATAAAAAATAATTTTGAAGTAATTTCTCAATGACCAAAAGGCTGTTCTTATGGGGTGATACCCTTAGGGTATCACCCCATAAGAATTAATAGAATTCTATAAACTTAAATTTTTTTACGATTCGTTGAACGTATATGCCATTAGGGTATCACCCCCAAGAATTCTAATTGCTAATTTGCAAGAGTGACAGTGGATTAAATATCTAGTTTGCAGGGTAAAATTCTACCACAATAATTCTCTTAATAAAATAATCTGAAAAATCAGCATTACTTTTCAGAAGTCCGTCTGCCAAAATGTTCTTTGAGACATCACCAATAGCCTTTTTTATTTTAATATAATTTATAATGGTTGAATCCGATTCTTGAATCAACTCCAGTCCTTTCAAATATTTCCCGAATTTATTAAATGTCTTTAATGGGAATTCTTCATTAGTTAATGAAGAATTATAATTCCAAATCTCCTGTTTTAAGCCACTGCTTTCGAATAATTTGTTAATTTGTTTTTTTTCCGTTGCATTGTAATTCCAACTATATTCATCGTATTCACCACTTTTTATAATTTCAAGATATTTTGCATATGATTTCTCAATTGATATCCCAGATAAATTTGTTTGCAAAAACTTTTCAAAATCAACTACTTTTAGAGTCAACGCGTTTGCTTTATTATTACCTAAGAATTTTTCGAATTGGATGATCCTACTTTCATTAGCTTTACTATCAATATTTTGACAGGAAAAGATTAGAAATATTGAAATTATTATAATACTAATTTTTTTCATGATAGCATAGATTTTGACATGGAATCCACTCGCATATAAAGATTGAAATTTAACCTATAGCAAAAATAAGATTAATGTAAAGATTTTAGCAATGTAATATTAATTAATATCAAACATATCTGTAAGGGCTAAAAATCAATTTAATTAAATTAATTTAAGAGTCTAGATATAATATATTTTCTTTTGTTTTATTTTGACCTCTAACAACTCCATAATGATATTAACCCAGTAATATGATGCCATACAGACATAGCAAAATCATCATCTTCAGGTTCAAATCGTAATAATATTAAGTTTGGTTTAGATCCAGTGTAATCCATACCAGCAGTAACTGAAATTTCATGATACATGACTTGACCCAGATGAGTTTCCGTATGTATCCCAATTTGGTTTGTTAAATGATTGTCATCATAAACAACAGTGATTTCGACATTATGATTATTATATGATGTCTCCACCTGGGCAATGTTATATGAACTTAAGCTTCCAGAATAACCTTCCACCAAATCTGTAACAAATTGTTTTTGACCACTTTCTCTTAAATTTCTAATTAGACATACTATTTCTTTAAAGACATTAGGACCATTAATATTTATTTTATCTTTTACGTCATCAAAAAAATTACTCGTTGCACTACTACCGTTGCCACTTTCATTCTCGTCACCGAAACACTCACTATATAAATACCATTCTGTTGTTCTCGATGAACCATCGGCATAATGATAAGTTGTAACTAAATACCAATCAATACATTCTCCAGGAAGAAGTCCACCCGGAATATCTTTCAAATTATTAGATTTGAATTTTTTTATTCCTTGTCGTGATTTTGATGATAGAATATCACCAGTTTTTAATTCGAGTGCAAGTTGTAATTTGTTATTTAACTTCGTAAAAATTATTTCCCCAGAATAATTGCTTTTTCTAAATGAAAATTCCTTCCTAATATCAA
Organism: Bacteroidota bacterium; assembly: GCA_018816945.1. Classification (NCBI taxonomy): domain Bacteria; kingdom Pseudomonadati; phylum Bacteroidota; species Bacteroidota bacterium. Next base: position 56,438 of record JAHIVC010000010.1, read on the forward strand.
GAGTGTGATCTTTCTTGTCATTATAAAGAAACTCCATTAATTTGACAGAAATAATATCACTCAATATAGTTTCAATATATTCTATAGAATGATTTGATTTAAAATTAACTATACTACCACCAATAATAATTCCTTCTTTTATGTAATAAATTACTTTTTTGTTTTCATTTAATGTATTTTTAAATCCATCTTCTTTAATATTTAAAATGATGATATTATCATCGATTAGATGCAAATTTTCAAAATCAAAAGAACCCAGACTCATTTCTCTCTCTCCCCTATTTAATTGTGCTTTTTGCAATTCATTTTGAGTGAATAAAATAATCCCTTCAAGTAGAATGTTATCATTATTTAAATAATCTGTACCGTTTTTCTTGCAGTTACACATAATGATTGTAATTATTATAGCACCAATCATTAACTTCCATTTTTTTCTCATAATTTTAAATGTTTAGGTTAATAAATAAATAAATTATTATGTGGGGGGTTATTGATTAATTGCAGAAAAGAAGAAAAGGTAACCCTCTTTGGATAATTTTTTTAAAAATCGAATAAATCCTAGGAGAAAACAACTTGCATGCTTTTGTAAAGCATGTGAAAATTTAAAATATAACCACTTTGAAATAATACCAAATTCTTTTTGTAATTAATTGTAAAAAATATTAACAATCAGGCATTGGTATTAAGATTTTAATCGAATGTCGATTTGATTTAGGGATTGGATAACTTGAAGCTATTTTTAATAACTTTGGATAAAACATAATACCAAAGTGAAAATAGCCATTATCGGTTTTGGAGCAGCTGCAATCGGTTTTATCGAACAGATGAAAACGCATGATATCGAAATTCATGTGTTTGAAAAAAGCAAAGACATTTATTCCTCCAGTATTTCAGGAATCAGAGCGGATGGAAAATTGTTCGTTTCGAAGGAGATGGGAGGAGAACTTGATGTAGATGCTCACCTTCAAAAGCAATTGGTCGATTTCTGGATCAGTAAAACAAAAAACAACGGGGTTGAAACAGGTAAATCCTTTTCCGATCCAGAATATTATAAAGCCTTTTATAGCAAAGGATTTCTCCCCATTCATTCCGATTTTTATCATTTGGGAACGGATCAGTTAAAAGAAGTTTTGTATAATATTTTCGAAGAGTATACCGCAGCTAAAAACATTCATTTTCATTTTAATTATGAAGTAAAATCCTTAAAAATTCAGCCAAATACGGTAATTATCAATCAGGAATATGAATTTGAAAAGGTTGTTGTTTCCGTGGGAAGAAGCGGGCATAAACTGATCAAACAAATAATTTCAACAAATCCGGAATTGGTAGTTGATGACACGAAAGTGGATTTAGGTATTCGTTTCGAGCTTCCCAACCATATTGTGGAAGACCTGAATCGTGAGATGTATGAATTTAAAGTAAAGATTAAGAGCCGTACCGGTTATATGGTCAGGACTTTCTGCAATAATCCGTCAGGTTATGTGGTAACCGAAAATTATGGGGATTTCAAAACCGTTAACGGGCATTCAAAACTTAAGGAAAAAAGCAAAAATACCAATTTTGCTATCCTGACTACTGTTCAATTGACAGAACCCTTTAACGATCCAATCGGTTATGGTTCACATATTGCCAAGTTAACGAATCTTTTGGCAGGCAATAAAGTAATCCTGCAAACCTATAGTCATTTTGTCGATTCAAAAAGAACAAAAAATTTATATCGGGTACAACCAACCTTAAATCCTAACAATTTTATTTTGGGAGATATTAACCTTGCGTATCCGAGGAGGGTAATTGAAAGTATTATTGATTTTATCGAGAATTTGAATGAAGTTGTACCGGGAATTTCAAATGCAGATAATCTGGTTTATGCACCCGAAATTAAGTTTTATTCAAATACATTAAATAATGAGCTCTTCCCTCATCTGAAGTTTATCGGTGATTGCTCAGGTTATACCCGTTCGATTATATATGCTACTGCCCATGGCCATTTAATGGCTCAGGAAATATTAAAACAATAAATCAAAATAATTAAAACAAACAAAATGAAAAAATCAAACTTTATCAATTTCAAAGCAATTCCTATGATATTTATAATGATAGGACTGCTTTTATCGGGGCCGATGATGGCTCAAAAGAAAAAAGGGGAAACTCCTCCGGCTTCTAAAGATGAAATAAAATCAAGTACTGTTTCCGGATTAAAGTTCAGAAGCATTGGCCCTGCATTTACCTCAGGCCGTATTTCTGACTTTGCCGTAAACCCTGCCAATCATAGTGAATACTATGTAGCGGTTTCAAGCGGCCATGTCTGGAAAACAGAAAATAACGGGACAACCTTTACACCTGTTTTTGATAGTGAAAGATCATACTCAATAGGAGTGGTCGTAATGGATCCGAACAACTCGAATGTAATTTGGGTAGGTACCGGTGAAAATAACCATCAACGTGCGCTTGGATATGGCGACGGGGTTTATAAATCATTGGATGGTGGGAAAAGCTGGAAAAATATGGGACTGAAAGATTCGCGTCAGATCGGCGGAATCGTGATCAATCCAAAAAATTCCGACATCGTTTTTGTAGCAGCTGAAGGATCAGTCTGGGGACCGGGCGGTGACCGTGGTTTATACAAAACAACGGATGGTGGACAAACCTGGAAAAAAGTGATTGATGTCTCTGTAAATACCGGGATAAACAATGTGATCATGGATCCTCGTGATCCAAATACCTTGTATGCAAGCTCCGAACAACGCAGACGTCATGTTCATACCAAAGTTGGTGGTGGCCCCGAAACGGCAATATACAAATCAACCGATGGTGGCGAAACCTGGCGCAAGCTTACTTCAGGATTACCGCGTGGTGACATGGGTGGAATGGGCCTTGCCATTTCCCCGGTTAACCCTGATGTGATTTATGCGATTATTGAAGCCGAAGGAGAATCCGGCGGGTTCTTCCGTTCAACCAATAGGGGCGAATCATGGAGTAAAATGAGCGCTTATCATTCAAGTGGGCAATATTATAATGAAATTTTTTGCGACCCGGTAGATGTTGATAAAGTTTATTCTGTTGAGACCCGTACAAAGGTCACACTCGATGGGGGTAAAACATGGACTACCGTATCGAATAATGGTGGACGGCATGTGGATGATCATGCCATATGGATTGATCCAAATGATACCAAGCATTATATGATTGGTGGCGATGGTGGTATTTATGAAACTTTTGATGATGCCGCTACATGGATCTTTAAATCTAATCTCCCGGTTACACAGTTTTATAGAGTAGCTACAGATAATACCTATCCTTTCTATTGGGTATTTGGAGGAACTCAGGATAACAATAGTTTTGGAGGACCTACTCAAAATACCAGCCGACAGGGAGTTACCCAAGACGAATGGGTTGTTACACAAGGTGGCGATGGTTTCTGGCAAGCGATTGAACCAGGGAACCCGGATATTGTCTATTCTGAATCACAATACGGCAATATCGGCCGATTTGATAAAAAGAGTGGTGAATCAATTAGTGTAAGACCTGCTCCAAAAAAAGGGGAAGATACTTATAAATGGAACTGGAATGCCCCGTTCTTTATCAGTCATCATTCTCCTACCCGTTTATACATGACTGCCAATAAAGTTTTCAGAAGTGATGATCGCGGAAATACATGGAAAGTAATAAGTGACGATATTACCTCAAAAACTGATCGCAATACCTGGCCGGTAATGGATCAATACTGGAGCATTGATGCTGTTGCAAAAGATTTGTCCACCTCTTTGTTTGGTATGGGTGTTTCTTTGGCTGAATCAAAAGTGCAGGAAAACCTGATTTATGTTGGTACGGATGATGGAGTAATCTCTGTATCCGAACAAGATGGAAAAGAATGGTTCCAGGTAAAGAGTTTTCCTGGTGTACCTGAATATACATACGTTAGTGATATCATGCCTTCAAAATTTGATGCTAACATCGTATTTGCCACTTTTGACAATATTTTAAGGGATGATTTCAAACCTTATGTTCAAAAAAGCACAGATAAAGGAAGAACTTGGAAATCAATTGCCGGCAATTTGCCTGAGAACGAAACCGTTCATTCAATTGAGCAGGATTTCGTTAATCCAGACCTACTTTTTGTAGGAACGGAATTCAGTTGTTATTTTACCATCAATGGTGGTGAAAGCTGGACAAAACTGGCTTCAGGTTTGCCTTCAATTTCGGTAAGGGATATCGCGATCCAAGAAAGGGAGAACGATCTTGTTTTGGCAACTTTCGGTCGTGGTTTCTACATTTTAGATGATTATTCTCCATTAAGAGAGTTAAATCCTGAACTTTTAAAGAAAAACGCCCATGTTTTCCCAATTAAAGATGCGTTAATGTATCTTCAAACAAGTAATAAAAACGTTGGTCAGGGATCAAATGTTTATGTTGCTCCAAATCCTTCATACGGTGCTACGTTTACTTATTATTTAAAGGATGTTCCACAAACTTTGAAACAAAAACGGGCTGATGAGGAGAAAAAACTTTTCAAAGATAAAAAGCCAATTCCAACTCCTACAATGGATGATTTAAGAGCTGAGGAACATCAAATTGCTCCTTATCTGGTATTCACCGTTAGAGATGCAAAAGGCAACATTGTTAGAACCATAAACCAACGTCCGGGCAAAGGAATTAATCGGATTAATTGGGACCTGAGATACGCTTCACCCGGAGCCATCAGATTGACGGGAAATAAATTCACACCTGTTGCCGGTGGTGATGGCCGATCACGATTTGGAGGCGGAGGAGGAGCCCTTGTAATGCCGGCTGTATACACCGTGTCTTTGGATATGATTTTTGACGGGAAAACCACTTCATTGGTTAATCCTGTTTCATTCAATACAAAGAGGTTAAATAATGTGACCATTTCCGGTGATCCTGCTGAATTATTGGCCTTCCAAAATGAGGTAGCACAATTGTCAAATTTGGCTAATGGAACACAATCTATAACCAACGAATTAATGACCAGGGTTCAATATGTGAAGCAAGCAGTTAACAATATGCCAAATGTTCCTTATGAATTGATGTCCAAAGCATCGGTTTTAGAAAAAGAACTGAATGATATAATATGGAAATTTAATGGTCAGCAAGCGAAAGCCAGTCAGGAAGAAAACTGGCCTGCACCTCCTTCAATAAATGAATATTTAGGTGTAGCAGCTTATGGTACATTCAGATCGACTACCGGTCCTACGCAAACCATGAAAGAACAAATGCAACTTGCAAAAGAAGCTTTGAAACCTGTTTACGACAGAATTAAAGTGATATTGGAAGTTGATATCTTAAAACTCGAAGCTGAGTTAGACAAATATGGTGTTCCATTTACACCGGGTCGCTTGCCTGCTTGGGTGAAATAATAATTGTTCAGTAACAATTTTAAAGAGATGGTTCCGGTTGGGATCATCTCTTTTTTATCGAACAAAATATACAATTAACTTAAGGGAAAAAAAGACGTACAATGATGTTTCTAATTATTACAGTGGTTAACGTTAGTTTGTTTATTATTAGGGCATTAACAATTATCTTTATTATATTCTTATGATAACTTGAATCTGATAAAAGTTTGATTATATTTGTATAATTGCGTATGGTTAGTTTGTCAAAACAGAGAAATATCATACAACATGAAAAGGCATTTTTTAATTTTCAACTTGGTCTTTTTTATAATTCTTAATCTGTTATTCATTCAGAGTATTCATGGTCAAACTGCTTTGAAGATTACTAAAACAGATGATTCCAGATCGATAGTATTTTGTTATGTTGAACTTTACGGAAGGATTATTGATCTTAATAAAAAAAAGGAGAAAGGATACTGCATTGTTAATGTTATGGATAAAAATGGGGTCAAAAAATATTTCGTTGGTCAGGATAGTTCATATGTTTTACGAGAAGATTTTGTGGAAATTTTGGGAGCATTTTTTGAGTATACAACTCCTAAATCAGGTGCAGATGAAAATGTTAAAATGCAAATAATTGGGCACAATGATGGATACATTATTGCATTTACAAATGTTCCTGCCGGATTTTTTAAAATTACCAAATTACAAACACGGAAAGAGGAAACATTTTTTACTAATCCAGTAGAATGTAAAAGCTGTTTGAATACAAATATTTCTTCAATAGTGCCATCTGGAACAGTTCATTTTATAGGATCATTTCGAATTAATTTTGGCTTTAATTATTGTTATTATCACGAATTTCAGAAAATCGGGAAAGTCATTGTTCAGGATTTTATTAGGAATCCTAAAAACAATGCATATATTCAAGATCAAAGTCTAGATGAATGTATTCAATTGGAATCTACTTCGAAGATAGAATTGATGAAAATTATGATGAAGAAGGCAGGAGGAGATTGGGGCATAATGTTGGCTAAATCTCTTGAGGAATAATGTGTGTAAACAAGTAAAATAAAACTCACTTTTTAATCTGAAAGCTTTAATTTTTTGACTAGTCATTTTTTGCAAGTTAGTTCATAATCTTAGAGATTATTTATCAAAAACCTTCATTATTTTATTCAGATAAATGATAGCCTGTTGCTTTGGTAAGAATCACAAATTCGGCAACTGAGAGCTGCTCAGCACGCTTTGTAAGTAAGTGGGCGATTTCCTCTGTCATATCAAATGAAAAGGTGCTAAGGGCATTCCTTAACGTTTTGCGCCGCTGATTAAAGGCTGTTTTTACAATGGCTTTAAAATCACTGTCACTGCATTCCAATGAGCTTACTTCATTTCTTTTTAAACGGATAATTGCCGATTTTACTTTAGGTGGTGGAAAAAAGACGCCCTCTTTAACTGTAAATAAATATTCGATGGTATAATAAGCTTGAAGCAATACACTTAAAATACCATAAGTTTTACTTCCCGGAGGAGCTGCAATCCGCTCTGCCACTTCTTTTTGAACCATCCCAACCACTTCGTGAACCTGGTTTTTATTATCGAGTGTTTTGAAAAATATCTGAGAAGAAATGTTGTAAGGGAAATTGCCTACGATGCAAAATTTTTCCTCCCCAAAAAGTGCTTTTAAATCATATTTTAAAAAATCGGCAAGAATCAGATTGGGCGTAATTTCAGGAAATTTTATGTTTAGATATTCAACCGATTCTCTGTCGGTTTCAATATAGCGCATATTGAGTTTTTTATTCTGAAGAAAATACTGGCTCAGAACTCCTTTTCCCGGGCCAATTTCAACAACGTTCACAGCGTCGTCGCTGATACTGCTTACAATTTTTTGAGCAATATGCAAATCTGTTAAAAAATGCTGACCGAGTGATTTTTTGGGTCGTACCATTTTAACTGATTAAATCAAATCCGGTGTAAGATTGTAATGCTTTTGGGATTTTAATTCCTTCCTGCGTTTGGTTGTTTTCGAGTAAAGCAGCAACAATACGGGGCAATGCCAAAGCACTTCCGTTTAAAGTATGAGCCAGATTTATTTTGCCGTCTTTGTCTTTAAACCTTAATTTCAAGCGATTGGCCTGAAAACTTCCAAAGTTTGAAACCGAACTTACTTCCAGCCACATTTTTTGTGCGGCCGAAAAAACCTCGAAATCATAAGTCAAGGCTGAGGTGAAGCTCATATCTCCACCACAAAGTCGTAAAATGCGGAACGGAAGTTCAAGTTTTCGAAGTAAAGAGGCAACATAATCTTTCATTGCTTCTATGGTTTCGTATGATTTATCGGGATGTTGAATCTGAACGATCTCCACTTTATCAAATTGATGCAAGCGGTTTAAGCCCCGAACATCTTTCCCATACGAACCGGCTTCACGACGGAAGCAGTTTGAATAAGCTACGTTCTTAACCGGGAAATCATCTTCTTTTAAAATAACATTTCGGTAAATATTGGTAATCGGAACTTCAGCGGTTGGGATCAGGTAAAAATTGTCTTCACCAATAAAATACATCTGACCTTCCTTGTCGGGCAATTGTCCGGTACCATAGGCAGAATCTTCGTTTACAAATAAAGGTGGCTGAAATTCGGTATAACCTGATTTGATGGCTTCATCCAAAAAAAAGTTGATTAATGCACGTTGTAAACGGGCACCGGCAGCTTTATAAAATGGAAATCCGGCTCCTGTAACTTTATTGCCAAGATCAAAATCGATGATATCATATTGCTTGATCAGTTCCCAATGAGGTTTTGCTCCATCGTACAAATTTGGGAATTCGCCTTCTTCAAAAATGATTTCGTTATCCTCAGCCGATTTCCCGGCAGGGACACTTGAATGCGGAATATTAGGAAATTCAATCAGTTTATCAGAGAGATTTTTTGAAATAAGTGCCAGGTCATCAGCTAATACTTTTGAAGATAGTTTTAAATCGGCCGTTTTCTGCTTAAACTCATTTGCCTTCGCAGTTTCTCCGCTTTTATATAAATCGCCAATTAGTTTCGCCAATTTATTTGATTCTGATAATTGATCATCTAATAATTTTTGGGTAGCTTTTCGTTTATCATCGAGCTGAATAACCTCCTCAATAAGCTCGGATGCATTGAAATTTTTAATGGATAAAAGGCGAATCGCTTCTTCTGTGTTTTCTCTAATAAAACTGATTTGCAACATTTTGGTAAAATTTTATACAAAAGTAAGGGTTTAAAAAGATAATTGAACAAAAAAAATCCTCTCGTCATAAACGAGAGGATTTTTTTAATATTTTAATATTTATTAGTTTGCAGCGACGGTAACTTCCTCAAAAGGTACTACTGAAACGTATGATTTGTTATTTTTTTTCTTCCTGAATTCAACAGTTCCTGTTTTTAAAGCGAATAGGGTGTGGTCTTTTCCCATACCTACATTTTCACCTGCATTGTGAACAGTTCCTCTTTGACGGATGATGATATTACCAGCTTGTGCAAACTGACCACCATAAATTTTCACACCTAAACGTTTACTAAGTGATTCACGACCGTTATTTGAACTACCGGCACCTTTTTTATGAGCCATAATTGTATATTTTTAATGTTATTCTTTATCAGTTTTCTTTTTTGCAACTTTTGCTTTAGGAGCTGTAGCTTCTTTTTTTGCTTTTGGGGCAGCAGCTTTTTTTACAGTTTCGATTTTCTCAACAACGGCTTCTGCTTTTGGTTCTACAGTTTTTACAGCGGCTTTTGCAGTTTCTTTTTTGGCGGCAGCTTCATTTTCAGCAATTAACTCAATTTGAATTTTGCTAAAATACTGGCGGTGGCCATTGGCTTTCTGATAACCTTTTCTTCTTTTTTTGTGGAATACAGTAACTTTGTCACCTTTTTCATGAGAAAGAATTTTAGCAGAAATACTGGCACCTTTTACAAAAGGAGTACCAACACTTACTTTGCCATCAACATCTAACAACATTACATCGCTAAATTTCACTTCTGAACCTTCTTCTCCTTCCAGGCGATGAACAAAAATCTCTTGATCTTTTTCCACCTTAAACTGCTGTCCGGCTATATCAACAATTGCGTACATCTCAATTTTTTTTAAAATTCCGTTATTTTTTGGAAGTGCAAAATTAGTAAAATTATTTTATGCACAAAGCATTTAATGATAATTTTTTAAACGAATTCACTTTTTAAAATCAAAGACTTTCAAGTGCTTGGCATTAACAAGGAAGACCCCAACTAAAATCATCAAAATCCATAGGATATAAACCACGCTGAAATGCTCTCCATCAAAAACCCCCCAAAGTAAGGCAACAATTGGAATTAAATAAGTAACCGAGGAGGCAAAAATTGCGGTATTTATTTTGATCAGGTAATTGAAGAAAATCAAGGCGACTGCGGTTCCGACTATTGCCAGAGTTGAAACATAGGCCAGCCCGAGCCAAAAATTCGGATCCTGATTCAGTTGGTTTATGAATGGAGTTGAAACAAACAAATAGATTAATGCCGGTAATCCGAAAATGAAAAAAGAAAAAATGGTCACCGTAAATGAATCAAGATCCTGTAAAAAAGATTTGATCATGTTGGCATTAAGCGCATAAAAAATAGTTGCTAATATGATGTATGCGGCATATCCAAAATTAAATTCAAAACTGGCATTACCAGAAACAGAAATTAAGCCAATCGCACCAGTTAAGCCAATCAATACCCCAAGTACATTAATCCACTTAACTTTTATTTTAAAAAAAGCCAATCCAAGAAGCAAAGTGAATAAGGGTGACAGAGAGTTCAATACTCCTGCAGTGGCACTATCTATCCCTTTTTGAGCCATCGGGAAAAGAAAAGCGGGTGCGGAACTTCCAATCCCAATAAAAAGCAAAGCTATCCAATGTTTACGGTTAAGTTTTTTTAAACGTTTAAATGCAAAAGGCAATAATATCAAAAAGGTGATTCCTAACCTCAGGCATCCAATTTGTGAACTTGAGAAAACGGTCAATCCTTTTTTGATTAAGATAAAGGAACTGCCCCAAGTCAGCATTAGAGAAAGTAGTATGAGCCAGGATACTATAGTTGTTTTAGCTATTTTCATCGTTATTTTGCAGAATCCACAAAGATATAATTTAATTATTCTCTTGGCTTACTATATTTTTTTCTACTAAAATCAATTTGATATCTTTGCACCTCAAAGAAAAGAACAATGATTTCGGTTAATAATATAGGATTGAGTTTTTCGGGTAATGTATTGTTTGAGAATATTAGTTTTTTGATCAATATAAGCGATCGCATCGGATTGGTTGGTAAGAATGGTGCCGGTAAAACTACAATTTTAAAAATTATTGCCGGCAAATTGGCCGCGAATTCAGGAGAGATTGTAACACCCTCAGGAATGGCATACGGCTATTTGCCTCAGGAAATGAAGATCGTTAGTTCCCGTTCAATTCTGGATGAAACGCTTACCACTTTTAGTGAGATCCGACAGATCGAAAAAAATATTAAAAACCTGACTTCACAAATTGAAAATCGTACCGATTTTGATAGCCCCAAATATCTTGAGCTCATTGATAATTTAGCGCATGAGAATGAAAATTATCAAATCCATGGTGGTTCTTCGGCACAGGCCGATGTTGAAAAGGTGCTTAAAGGGTTGGGATTTAGTCAGAATGATTTAACCCGATCAATTACAGAGTTTAGCAATGGCTGGCAAATGAGGGTTGAATTGGCAAAAATTTTATTGCGCCAACCTGCATGCCTGTTGCTCGATGAGCCTACCAATCATTTGGATATTGAATCTATTCAATGGCTTGAAGATTATTTGATAAATTATCCCGGAGCTTTGATGCTGGTGTCGCACGATCGGGCATTTTTGGATAATGTAACAAAGCGTACCATCGAAATTAATCAAGGTAAAATTTACGATTATAAAGCTTCCTATTCTGATTATGTGAGATTGAGAGAGGAGCGTTTGGATCAGCAAACATCAACCTATAATAACCAGCAAAAGCAAATTAAGGAAGTTGAAAAGTTTATCGAGCGCTTTCGATATAAAAGTACCAAATCCAAACAGGTTCAGTCGAGGATTAAGTCTTTGGATAAAATGGATAAAATCGAGATTGAAGAAATTGATAAGTCTTCCATCCATTTTCGATTTCCTCCGGCCCCTGCTGCAGGAAAAATTGTAGTTGAAGCAAGGAATTTATCAAAACATTATGGCTCAAAAATGGTGCTTGATAAAATCAATTTCATGGCATTAAGCGGGGAAAAAATTGCCTTTGTCGGAAAAAACGGGGAAGGGAAGACCACTTTTGCAAAAATTATTGGTAATACCCTTGATTACGAAGGAGAGCTTAAAGCAGGTTATAATGTTACAATGGGCTATTATGCCCAGAATCAATGGGAAATGCTTAATCCTGAGCTTACCGTTTTTGAAACGGTAGATGAGGTGGCCATTGGCGATATCAGAGCCCGTTTAAGAACCTTGCTCGGTAGTTTTTTATTTAGTGGCGAAGCGATTGACAAAAAAGTAAAAGTTTTATCAGGGGGCGAAAAATCGAGATTGTCGTTAGCTAAACTGCTTTTATCCCCGGTTAATTTGTTGATATTGGATGAGCCAACCAATCATCTGGATATGCGATCAAAGGACATCCTTAAAAATGCGTTGTTGATGTATGAGGGCGCGTTGATCATCGTGTCGCATGACCGGGATTTTTTGCAGGGATTGACAACTCGTGTGATCGAATTCAAGAATAAAACCATCAAAGAGTATTTGGGAGATATCTATTATTTTTTGGAGAAGAAAAAACTAGAGGATTTGTCGCAGCTGAATGAAGCTTCAAAAAATACACAATTGAAAGAAAAAACACTCTCCGACAATAAGCTTAAGTATGAACAGAAGAAAGAATTTGAACGTGAAATAAGGAAGATAAACACCCAGATCACCAAAAGTGAATCAAGCATTGAATTGATTGAAAAAGAAATAGAAACGATGGATCAAAAGTTGGCATCTCCCGATCAGTATCAGGAGGAAATCAATTCGGGTGAATTGTATAAAAATTATGATATACTTAAGAAAAAGCTGAACCAGGAAATGAAGAGATGGGAAGAACTTCAGTATGAATTGGAAGTTGTCCAATCGAACCTTGAATCAACTTAATAATCCCGCTTAATCAATCTTTCGGCCAGCATTTTTAATTCATTCCTGCCTTCTTCTTCAACCTGAATCTTCTCCAAATAAATTAATGACTGGTTATAGTATCTGTATATTTCATCCCGTACATATTTATCAACTTTTAAATCTGAATAAACCTTTTTAATTTGTTGAACTTTTAGTTGATGATCGGGATGGTTAGTGATGAAATGCTGTTTTAACGATGCCAGTGATGCTCCTGAAGCAAGCTCAAAAGCTTTTATGTAAAGAAAAGTTTTTTTGTTGGTAATAATATCTCCACCTATTTGCTTGCCGAATTTTTTTTCGTCGCCGAATACATCCAGCAAGTCATCTTGTAATTGAAACGCCATCCCCAAATGTTCACCGAAACTATAAATATTATCAATGTTTTCCTGAGTAGTATCACCGATAATGGCTCCAATTTTTAAACTTGCTCCAATAAAAACTGCGGTTTTTAGCCTGATCATGTTCAAATAGTCCTGAATGGTAATCTGGGGCTGTTCTTCATAGTTCATGTCCAGTTGTTGTCCCTCACAAACTTCAATGGCTGTTTTATTGAAAACTTCTAAAATGTCCGGTAAATACTTTGGGTCCGTTTTGGTGATGTATTTATAAGCCAATGCAAACATGGTATCGCCCGATAAGATAGCGATATTCTGATTCCATTTGCGATATACAGTTTCTTTTCCACGCCTGATTGGAGCATCGTCCATGATATCATCGTGTAGCAAAGTAAAATTATGAAAGACTTCAATTCCCATAGCAGGGCTGATGATGTTCTCAAACTTCCCGCTAAAAATATTACAAGCCAATAAAGCAATGACCGGTCTGATTCGTTTACCTCCCAAGGCTAAAGTATAAGCTATTGGGTCATACAACTCATGTGGCTCGAAATTAAAATTCTGATATTTTATGAATTCATTGAATTTTTGATAATGGTATTCATATTTCTGCATCTCTTCTTCCTATTTCCCTTTAAGCAAATTCATTAAATAATCTCCGTAACCGCTTTTAAGCAATGGTTGGGCAAGTTTTTCCAATTGAACAGCATCAATAAATTTTCTGCGGTATGCCACCTCTTCAATACAGCCAACCTTTAATCCCTGTCGGCTTTCAATTACTTCAACATATTGACTGGCCTGCAGCAAAGAAGTGAATGTACCCGTATCAAGCCATGCCGTTCCACGGCTAATAATTCCAACTTTAAGTTTTCCGGCATTCAAATAATGTTTGTTCACATCTGTAATTTCATATTCGCCTCGGGCACTTGGCTTCAGGTTTTTGGCAACTTCAACAACAGAGTTATCATAGAAATATAAACCAGGTACTGCATAATTTGATTTAGGATTTTTTGGTTTTTCTTCTATTGAAAGGGCCTTAAAATTTTCATCAAACTCAATAACTCCATACCTTTCAGGATCATTTACATGATAAGCAAAAACAACACCTCCATCAGGATCTTTTGCACTTTCCCATAACAGATTTTGCATTCCGCTGCCATAAAAGATATTATCCCCCAAGATGAGCGAAACACTATCTTTTCCAATAAATTCTTCACCCAGCACAAAGGCCTGAGCCAAACCATTTGGAATTTTTTGTTCAACATATGAGAATTTACATCCTAATTGTGAACCATCGCCCAACAATTTTCTGAAATTTGGCAAATCTTCAGGAGTAGAAATAATTAGGATTTCATTGATGTTTGCCATCATCAGAATGGATAGCGGATAATAGATCATAGGTTTGTCGTAAATAGGCATAAGCTGTTTACTGACGGCTAATGTAAGCGGATGTAAACGGGTTCCGGATCCTCCTGCTAAAATAATTCCTTTCATGTTTTAGATGTTAGATGTTAGAACTTAGATATTAGATATATATTAAGTTAATCTGAAATCCTTTGTCCAATTTTTTATTTGCTCTTCTTGATATTGTATGTTATGTTTTGACTAATAATTTATACCATTAATTGTATACTTTAAGATAATCTAAATTCTAATATCTATAATCTGGTTTTACGCAGATCCTCTGGTATCAAGATCTTCGATTTCCAAACTGTCAATTTCAATATCATCTTCTTCGTCGAATATGATCAATAAAGGTTCTTTGAACTTTTTCGTTGTGATAAACCTATCTAAAGATAATAAAAGTGAAGGCAGAATAAATAAATTTGAAAGCAAAGCCACGATCAAAGTGAACGATATTAAATAACCTAAAGCCTCAGTACCGCCAAAACTTGATAATGTAAAGATTGCAAACCCAAAAAACAGAACTACCGACGAATAAACCATACTATACCCTGTTTCGCGAAGAGCCGCAATTACTGATTCTTTTATATCCCAGTTATTAATCTTTAATTGTAACCGATACCTTGATAAAAAGTGGATGGCATTATCAACTGATATTCCAAGCGCGATACTAAAAATAAGTATGGTCGATGGTTTAATTGAAATTGCAAAAACCCCCATCATTCCTGCAGTCATTAATTGAGGAATTAAATTCGGGATTAATGAAATCCCAATCATTCGCGCTGAAGTAAACAATAAAGCCATGAGTGCTGAAATAATTACGAGTGCCAATAATAAGCTTGCCATTAAGTTTTTCACCAAATAGTTAGTTCCTTTCAGAAAGACTACACTTGTTCCTGTGACCTTAACATCATACTTATCGGGAGGAAAAATCTTGTCAATCTCCGGAAGCAATTTATCCATAAGGATCTTGATCTCTTTTGTTCCAATATTTGCCATCTGAACACTTACTCTTGTTGTCTGTAAATCGGAGTCTACAAATGAATTAAGAATGGTCTTTTTGTCGCTTTCAATATCAGGGACATAGGAGAGGATAAAGTTTTTTTCCTGACTATTGGGCAATGCATACATTTTGTTATTGCCTTTATAAAATGCTTGTTTTGCAAATTTCACGACTTCGGCGATCGACAAAGGTTTTGATAATTCAGGATATTTGGCCAGCACTTGTTGAAGTTCATCAATTTTTTCAATATTTGATAAACGCATGACTCCCTTTTTTGTTCGTGTATCTATGGTAATTTCAAGTGGCATTACACCCTTAAAATGTTTTTCAAAAAATATCAAGTCTTTATAAAGTTGATCTTTTTTTGATATATCATCCACAATATTACCCGTCGTTTTTAGCATAGTAATCCCGATAAATCCAAATATCAGGACAACAACTGTTAAGATGTAAACAACCAAACGTCGATGCAATACAATCCTTATAACCCATTCAATTAATTTACTAACAATACTTTCATCCAAATGTTTGGTATGACGTTTAGAAGGCGGAGGCAAATAACTGAAAAATATCGGAATTAAGAATAAGGTAAGAACGAAAGCAAATAAAATGTTAATTGATGCTACGATCCCAAATTCAACCAATATTTTGTTACCTGTAACGATGAAAGCCGCGAAACCGGCTGCTGTAGTTGCATTGGTAAGCAAATTTGCATTTCCGATGCGCTGAACAACCCTGGATAATGCTTTGACTTTATTGCCATGATTAAGATACTCATTGTGGTATTTATTGAGCAGAAAGATGCAATTTTCAACCACGATTACAATGAGAAGCGGAGGCAATATGCCGGTAAGTATTGTGATTTTATATCCCAATAAAGAAATGCTTCCCAATACCCAAACCACATTGATGACTACAATTAGGATGGTAAAAAAAACGACTTTGATCGATCGGAAAAATAATAATAATAGGATAGAAGCAATAATGAGCGCCCCATAAATGAAAAAATTTAATTCGTCCTCTACCATTTTTGAAGTGACAGTACGTATATATGGTAGACCTGAGTATTGGATTGGGATATGATGCTTTAAACTAAAAGTTTCAACTGTTTCTTTTATGTCGTAAATGAGTCCGACCCTGCTTTTGGTATTTAATTTTTCTTTGTCGAGGGTGATCATCATCATGGTGACATTACTTTCTTTATTATAAAGAAGGCCATCATAAAAAGGAAGGGAATAAATCACGTCCCTTAAGCTGTCAAGCTCTGATTGAGTTTTAGGTTTGGATTTAAAAACAGGTGTAAAATCAAATTTCTTTAATTCATCATTTCTGGTTAATTGATAAAGTTTAGCCAAAGAAACGACTTCTTCAACGCCATCTATTTCTTTTAATTTATGAGTTAAATCATACCAATCGTTGAACTCCTCCAGTTGAAAAAGTTTTTCATCTTGAACACCAACGAAAAAAACACTTCCGTCTTCTCCAAATTTCGCCCTGAAATTTTCATAATCAACACTTGCCGAATCTGAAGCAGGAAGCATTTTTGCCATTTCATAGGTAAGTTGAACTTTAGTGGCCTGATAACCCATAAAAACGGTGATCAACCCAATTATGATCAGATTTGCCAATCGATTTCGAAGAATAATTCTAACAATATATTTCCACATGCTTTTAAATTCTCAAATAATTGATTTAATCCGCTGACCCTTATTTGCTTGCTGTTTTTTAAATCTGATTTTCAGGGACGCCGAAATTAGCAAAATTATCTGGAATAGAAAAATTAAAGGGAATTGATCTTTGTTAAATATTGATTTTAGTATAAACTTGTGGGAGATCAGGTCAGTTACATAGGTAAGTTACTTTTGTCGATAAAGAAATATCTAAGCCAAATAACGTCATTCATTTTATATCTTTGCAATAATAGAAAGGGGATAATGAAAAAAATTCTGTTTGTTGATGAAACCCATCCTGTTTTGATCGAAAGTTTTGAAAAACTTGGATATCTGTGTGATTATAATCCGGCAATATTAAAAAGAGGGGATGATTTAAGTACTTATTTGGGGATTATTGTCAGGAGTAAAAAAATAGATAGAAATGTGATGCTGCAAGCTACCAGCCTTAAGTTTATAGGAAGGGTTGGTGCAGGAATGGAAAATATTGATGTTGATTTTGCCGAACAAAGAGGGATAAAATGTTTTAATGCTCCCGAAGGTAGTCGCGATGCTGTTGGTGAGCATACAGTAGCTTTGTTATTGGCTGTACTGAATAAAATTGTTTCGGCCGATGCAGAGGTAAGAAAGGGGATTTGGAACCGAAACGGAAATTGGGGTACAGAAATCAAGGGTAAAACAATCGGCATTATTGGGTATGGAAATATGGGCAGCAGTTTTGCCCAAAAAATCAGTGGATTTAATGCCGAGGTTATTGCTTACGATAAATATAAATTTAATTATTCCGATCGGTTTGTGACGGAAACAGACTTAAAAACCGTTTTTGAAAGAGCTGATATCTTAAGCTTACATGTTCCAATTACTGAAGAAACACATTATATGGTTGATGATGTTTTTCTGCGAAGCTTTAAAAAAAATATTTTTTTACTGAACACTTCACGGGGCGAAGTGGTAAGAACTGCTGATTTGGTAAAACATTTAAAAACAGGAAAAGTACTGGCTGCAGGTTTGGATGTGTTGGAATATGAAAAACATGCTTTCGAAAAGCTGGAAGACCTACCGGAGGATTTCCAATATTTAAGTACTGCAAAAAATGTAGTCTTTACTCCCCACGTTGCCGGATGGACCGATGAATCCTATTATAAACTGGCGACGGTTTTGTTTGAGAAGATAAAGGCTATCCTGTAGTTACCATTCCAAAATCTTCCTGAAATCATATTCTTCAGGATTGATTAAATAGGCTTTTGCTGCATCATAATCGGCTTCTTCCAAATACTGCAAACTATGGTTGAAAACCAATTTTGCTTTTTGAGAGTTCATGTTCACCATGCGGGGTTTTATTTTCCCGTTTTTATCCTCAACATCCTTCAAATAAAGTGGCGCAATATCACCCTTCGGATCGGAAGTGACCATGCAACCGGTAATCCCCTGATCAAATAAATACTTCACACCCATTCCTAATAAATTGCAATACATCAGATCAAAGGCGGTAGGTTTTACACAGCGAATTTCGTAACCAAGCTCAACAGGCCTGCTTTTTACTTTAATATTCAACTCTTTAAGTTTTCTTGCCAGGAGCATGTTGAAAATATGAGCTTTGCTCACATTGCCCAGTTCAGGATGTCCATGGTCATCATAGGTAAAATTGATGTCGGTTGATTTTATTTCTTCATCGATCATGAAATGAAAAACGCCTTCACTGATAATCGCAACACCATAATCGACACCTAAAATTTTGCGCTTAACAATAGACGAAACTAATAGCTTGATTATTTTCTCAAAAGTTACCTTGGTTTTATTAAACATTTCAGGAATCACAATCATAGGATAATGGCAGGCCCCACCAATTCCAAAAGCCAAATGTCCGGCTTCGCGGCCCATGGCCGAAACCAAAAACCAATTACCGCTGGTACGTGCATCTTCATAAACTGTCGAAGCTATTCTAACACCTTCTTCTTTGGCCGATTGATAACCAAATGTTGGACTTCCTTCAGGTAATGGAAGATCATTATCAATGGTTTTCGGTACGTGAATATTTTGAATACTCACCCCATGTTCGGCCATGTATTTTGAAATACGGTTGGCAGTTGATGCAGTGTCATCTCCGCCAATGGTAACCAAAAGCTTCACATTGTTTTTTGTAAAAAAATCGGTCGTAAATTCTTCATCCTTTGGCTTGTGCCGGCTCATTTGTAAGGCCGATCCACCAGTTTTTAAAATATCATCAGCGTATTTAAATCCAATCTCAACCATCAGTGGATTTTCTGTGAACAAGCTTTGATAGCCTTTATTAAGTCCAATTACCCGGTATCCATCTTTTAAAAACACTTTTGAAACGGAACTGATTACCGAATTTATCCCCGGTGCAGGGCCTCCTCCACATAAAATTGCAATTGCTTTTTTCATTGTTTGAAATTAGATTTAAGATTCAACCTGCCTTCCGCAGGCAGGGTATTAAGACTCAAGATTCAAGACTTAAGTATCAAGACTAATTTTGGTTACCGCAGACAGCGATTATTTACTACTTACTACTTACTACTGTCTACTGTCAATAATAATGAAACAAATATAAACAAAATGGTGTAACATTCAATTTAAAGCCGAGGCAGTTTTCAGGCATTTATTTTTGTAGTTTTGCATCTGATTCAATAATTTGATAGAACATCTTGAATTTAAAAAACCTATTAGTCACTTATAAAAAAAGTCCCCATTTTCAGCAGTTCAAGGATCATTTAAAGACTGAAAATTGCAAAATCAACCTGAAAGGATTGGTAGGGTCGTCTTTGCCATTATTTGCGGCAAACAGTATTTCTGAGCTTGCAGATATTCATGTTTTTGTATTGCCTGATAAGGAGTCAGCTGCATATTTTGCAAACGACCTGGAAGGTATTTTTGAAGAAAAATTCTCCACTTTTACCAAAAAGAAAATTTTATTTTTCCCGACTTCTTACAAGCATACTTACGAGATCGAAGCTACGGATAATGTCAATTTGCAGTTAAGAACGGAGGTGCTTGAACGACTAAGTAATTCTACCCGAAAATCGGCCATTGTAACTTATCCTGAAGCACTTGCCGAAAAAGTAGTAAGTAAAAATTATCTGGCGAAAAACACCCTGAAATTAAAAATTGATGAACAGGTATCGATTGATTTTATGATCGATATTTTAATGGAATATGGGTTTGAACGATCTGATTTTGTAGTTGAACCCGGCCAGTTTTCAGTTCGTGGAGGAATCATCGACGTGTTCTCTTTTGCTGATGATTTCCCGTATCGCATCGAATTTTCAGGTGAAGAAATTGAATCGATCAGAACTTTTGATCCCATTGACCAGCTTTCAAAAGATAAGTTGAGCAGAATTACCATCGTCCCTAATGTGCAGGATCGAATGATTAACGAATCACGAGAGTCGTTTCTGGATTATTTGCATAAAAATTCAATCCTCTGGATTGAAAACATCGAGTTTACTGCCGATAAAATCGAGCAGGAATACAAAAAAGCGAATGAGAGTTTTGATAAGTTGGAAAGCTTAATTAAGCGTTTAAAACCCGAAGAACTCTTCATCCAGAAATCTGATTTTAATCAGTCTTTAAATCAATTTACGGTTATTGAATTTAACGGTAATGCAAAACACGCCGATTTTTCGTTAAAGTTCAATACCCGACCCCAACCATCCTTCAATAAAAAATTTGATCTACTCATTTCTGATCTAAAAGAAAATAGTCGTAAGGGTTTCGAAAATATCATTTTATCGGATAATCCGAAGCAAATTGACCGCCTCTATTCCATTTTTGAGGACATGCAGTTTAACTTAGAGGATGAAGGTAAGGTTAAGATTGACACCATCGTGCTTGCCCTTCATGAAGGCTTTATTGATGATGATCTGAAAATTGCCTGTTATACCGACCATCAGCTTTTTGACCGCTATCATAGGTTTCATTTAAAAAGCGGATACAAGAGCAAGGATGCCATCACACTTAAAGAGCTTTATGATTTAACCCCAGGCGATTTCGTGACCCACGTTGACCATGGAATCGGACGATTTGAAGGGCTCGAAAAAATTGAAAACAATGGCATTGAGCAAGAAGCCATCCGTATCAGTTATAAAAACAACGATTTGCTTTATATCAGCATTCATTCCCTTCACCGCATTTCTAAATTTGTTGGTAAGGATGGAAGTCAACCGGTATTGAATAAACTAGGCACTAATGCCTGGAATACGCTTAAAAACCGCACAAAGCAAAGGGTAAAAGACATTGCGAAGGATTTGATTAAATTGTATGCCGAACGTAAATCGGCTGAAGGTTACCAATTTATGTCCGATACTTATTTGCAACATGAGCTGGAGGCATCTTTTATTTATGAAGATACGCCCGATCAGCTTAAAGCTACGATTGATGTAAAAAGAGATTTGGAACAACCGCACCCGATGGACCGCTTGGTTTGCGGTGATGTTGGATTCGGTAAAACAGAAATTGCCATTCGAGCAGCATTCAAAGTTGTGACAGATAGTAAACAGGTAGCTATACTTGTTCCAACCACCATTCTGGCCTTGCAACATTATAAAACTTTTAGCGACCGCTTAAAAGATTTCCCATGTAAAGTCGAATACATCAATCGCTTTAAAAGTATAAAACAGCAAAAGGAAATTTTGAAAGATTTAAAAGCCGGGAAAATTGATATTTTAATTGGCACTCATCGTCTGGCCGGAAAAGACATCGATTTTAAGGATTTGGGTTTGTTAATCATTGATGAAGAACAAAAATTTGGGGTTGCTGCCAAAGAAAAACTCAAACAACTAAAAATTAATGTTGATACCTTGACATTAACCGCTACCCCGATACCAAGAACGCTCCAGTTTTCATTAATGGGCGCTCGCGATCTTTCCATCATCAATACACCTCCCCCTAACCGTTATCCGGTTCAAACTGAAATCCGGCTTTTTTCGGAGGAGATTATTCGCGATGGGATTTTATATGAAGTTTCGAGGGGAGGACAAGTGTTTTTTGTGAATAATCGTGTGCAAAATATTCAGGATGTTAAAGTTATGATCGAACGGTTTTGCCCCGGTGTGAGCGTAGGAGTGGTTCATGGCCAAATGGACGGGAAAACCCTCGAAAGAAGGATGCTTGAATTTATTAATGGCGATTATGATGTATTGTTGGCTACAACCATTATCGAATCTGGGCTTGATATTCCAAACGTAAATACCATTTTTATTAATGATGCCCAGAATTATGGATTAAGTGATTTGCATCAATTGCGCGGGAGGGTTGGTCGTAGCAACAAAAAAGCATTCTGTTATTTATTGGCTCCGCCACTTTCGGTTCTTACCGATGAAGCCCGAAAGAGGCTAAAAGCAATTGAAGATTTTGCAGATTTGGGTAGTGGATTCAATATCGCCATGCGCGATATGGATATTCGTGGAACAGGTAATATGTTGGGGGGAGAACAAAGCGGATTTATTTCGGAAATTGGATTTGAAATGTATAATCAGATTTTGGACGAGGCTATTTTGGAATTGAAAGAAAATGAGTTTAAAGATATTTTCAAAACCGATTTGGAAGAAAAAGAATTTGTAAAGGATTGTCAGATTGAAACCGACATGGAAATCCTGATCCCTGATCGGTATATCAGCAATATCACCGAACGTTTGAGTTTATACAAAGAGCTTGATAATGCAAAGGATGAAAAGACCTTAAACGATTTCTGCGAAAAATTAATTGACCGATTTGGGCCTTTACCTAAACAAACACAGGAATTGATCAATGCTGTTCAGTTACGATGGTTGGCAAAAAAAATAGGATTTGAAAGATTGATCCTGAAAAATAAACGCATGACAGGTTATTTTATTGGGAACGAAGAATCGGTGTTCTATCAATCAAAAATTTTCAGTAATGTGTTGAAATTTGTTCAAAACCATTCGGAGAAATGCAAAATGCGTGAAAAAAATGGTAAACTGACCCTGACTTTTGAAAATATTTCAAAAGTTAATATGGCACTCCTGACTTTACAAGAAATGACAAATGTAGTTGATAATCAGTCAGAATAGGTAAGTTTTAAATCAATAAAATGAAGTTAATTAATCTTAACTAACTCAGGTTTTGCATTTAATTTTCCAAGCCCTTATATTTGATAGTCAATGAAATATAATTTAATTTTAACCTTTGTGTCACTTTGTGGCTTCTTTGTGGTTCTTAGTGGCATAGCTAATAAATTGTTACACAGAGCTGCTCAAAGAAGTCACAGAGATACACGAAGAGAATTTTGAATAGGAATGTAATCTGTAATTTACTGTTTATTAATGGTATTTATATTTAATAAAAATTAATTATCTGATTTTCACTAAGTAGGTTTAACCGCGAAACTTGAGTAAATAATTTTTTTCTTAAAAAACATTGGCGTATTTTCGTCATCTAAAAATTAAAAAAGTGGCAGATAGTTTAGTAATTATTCCAACCTATAACGAAAAAGAAAATATTGAGAATATTATTCGTAAGGTTTTTTCGCTTGAAGTAGATTTTCATATCCTTATTATTGAGGATAATTCACCCGATGGTACCGCGGATATCGTAAAAAAGCTGATGAAAGAATTCCCCGGTCGGCTTCATATTGAAGAACGAAAAGGAAAACTGGGTTTAGGAACGGCTTATATTCATGGTTTTAGATGGAGCCTGAAACATGGTTACGATTATACCTTTGAGATGGATGCTGATTTTTCACATAATCCCGAAGATTTAATACGTTTACGTCATGCCTGTGCAAATGAAGGTGGCGATGTTGCCATTGGATCGCGTTATGTTACAGGTGTAAATGTGGTTAATTGGCCAATTGGCCGTGTATTGATGTCGTATTATGCATCAGCTTATGTTCGCCTCATTACCCGAATGAAAATAAGGGATACAACCGCAGGATTTAAGTGTTATCGAAAGGAGGTTTTACAAGCCATCGATTTAGATAAAATTAAGTTCTTGGGTTATGCTTTTCAGATTGAAATGAAATATGTGAGTTGGAAACTTGGGTTTAACGTAGTTGAAGTTCCCATTATCTTTACTGATCGTGTTGAAGGAACTTCTAAGATGAATTCCAGCATTTTTAAGGAAGCAATCTTTGGCGTAATCGACTTACGGATTCGTGGGATGTTTAATCGCATAAAAAGGGTTAGTTAAGTCATAAATTATTTCGTATATTGCTAAGGTATAGGTTTTTCCCTGTACCTTTTTTAATGTCCGAACTCAGCATATCAGAACTTAATGGGATAAATAAAGTAACATAATTTGAAAAATCTCTAATTCAATACTTATATTTGATAAATCTTGATATCCTGCCTGCGGCAGGCAGGTTGAATCTAAAACCTAAATGGATGAAATACCAGATAATTAATGCTCGAATCGTAAATGAAGGAAGAATTTTCTCAGGAAGTGTTTTAATTGACGGTGGGATTATTTCACGGGTGATCGAAAGTGATTTGTGCGAAATTGAGTCATTTCAAGGTTATCAAATCATTGATGCTGAGGGAAATTATTTAATCCCCGGAGTGATTGATGATCAGGTCCATTTTCGTGATCCCGGAATGACAAATAAAGCTGACATTTATACCGAAAGTAAAGCCGCTGTAGCAGGTGGAGTGACTTCCTACATGGATATGCCCAATACCATTCCGAATACGTTGACACAAGATTTGTTGGAACAGAAGTATAAACATGCCGCAGAAGTATCTCTGGCAAATTACTCATTCTATATGGGTGCTTCCAACAATAATTTGGATGAGATTTTAAAAACAGATCCTAAAACGGTGTGTGGAATAAAAGTTTTTATGGGGGCTTCAACAGGGAATATGCTGGTTGATAATCCCAAGGCACTAAATGATATTTTTCAACATTCAAAATTATTGGTGGCCGTTCATTGTGAAGATGAAAACATCATTCAGCATAATTTAGCTGAATATACTGCTAAATATGGGGAGAACATTCCAATTATATATCATCCGATCATCAGGAGTACCGAATCCTGTTTTAAATCTTCTGCCTACGCTGTAGAACTTGCAAAAAAACACAATACCCGTTTGCATATTTTGCATTTATCCACAGCTAGTGAGATGAAGTTGTTTGATTATAAAACTCCCTTGGAAAAGAAAAGGATTACGGCTGAAGTTTGTGTTCATCATTTGTACTTTAATGAATCGGATTATGAAAGACTTGGGACTCTGATCAAATGGAATCCTTCCATTAAAAGCAGGGATGATCAGGAAACCCTTTTCCATGCTTTGATCGACAACAGACTGGATGTTATAGCTACAGATCATGCACCTCATACGCTTAATGAAAAAAACAATCCCTATTTAAAAGCACCATCCGGAGGGCCATTGGTCCAACATTCGTTAAATATCATGCTCGAATTTGTTCAGGATAAAAAAATTAGCCTTGAAAAAGTTGTGGAAAAAATGTGCCATGCACCGGCCATTTGTTTTCAAATTGAAAAAAGAGGTTTTATCAGGGAAAATTATCATGCTGATTTGGTAATTGTAAATACAAATAGTCCTTGGATCGTGAGTAAAGAGAATTTATTATACAAATGTAACTGGTCACCTCTTGAAGGAAAACGATTCAATGCCAAGGTAACACATACTTTTGTGGGTGGAAATCTCGTTTATGAGAATGGGCAATTCAATGAAAAAATAAAGGGAAAACGGTTAAGTTTTAACAGATAAAATGCGAACATTTAAAATTATATCAATTTTTTGTATCCTCCACCTGTTCACCTATTGTACCCCGGCCTTAATAAAGAAAGTTGAACAGGTATATGAAGATGGTAGCCCCAAAGTTGTGAGTTATTATTTGAAAAATGAACCCAATGTGCTTTATAAACAGGAAGTCTATTATGCTAATCATCAACTCAGAATTGAAGGGCTTTTTGAAAAGGGTGAAAAACATGGCAAATGGATTTATTATTATGAAAATGGGATAATATGGAGCAAGGGCGATTTTATAAAAGGTAAAATGGATGGTTTTCATGAAAGCTTTCACCCAAATGGAAAGCTTGACTTTAAGGGAAATTACAAAGAAGGCTTACGTACAGGCATTTGGTATTTCTATCATGAAAATGGAGAACTCATAAAAGAGGTTAATTACGACTAATAATTGTTTTCATATTATGCTATTATTTTGCGTTTTTATAAATAAAGATAAAAGCGCTAGAGTTTAAACGTTAGGCATTAGACACGACCTGCCGGCCGCAGGCAGGGATTCAAGATTCAAGACACAAGATTCAAGAAGGATTTTGTTTTTGATCTAACATCTGGTATCTATTGTCTTACTTGCTTAAACTGCTAAATATTAGACGTGTTGAAATGTTTTTCAGGCAATATATTCAGGTTCAATTGATGTAAAATTAATTCTTTTTAATGGTGATATAAACCGGTAAATGATCACTGTATCCACCGTAATATCTATTTCCTGAAGCAGTTCTGTTTGGACGTTTAATTCCTTTATTATCCTCAAAAACAATCCAGTCGGGTTTATAAATTTCAAAACTTGACGGGTCGGTAATTATTGAAGAATTCCCAATTAAAAGACTTCCTGAAACAATAATCTGATCAAACAAATCCCAGGAATTATAATAAAGTGTTCCTTCACCATTTTGAAATTTATTGAGCGATAAGTTGTAAAGATTGTTTTTTGAAACTTGTTCGGAAACCGGAAGAGCATTCAGCGATTCGGTGATACTGACATCTGTGGGATTGTCGTTCAAATCACCCATAATAATGATATTTGCATCCGGTTCAACACTTAAAATTGAATCTGTTTTTGTTTTAAGAAAAGAGGCTATAAAAATTCGTTTCGCATCGGTTATTTCTTGTCCGCCGGAACGTGAGGTCCAGTGATTTACAAAAATGTGCAAAACTTTGTCTCCAAAAATATTTCCTTTCGAATAAAGAATATCACGGGTAGTATAAGCAGAATCAAAAGGAAAATGTATCGCATACCATTGATTAATAATAGGGGAATAAATATCGGGTTTGTAAATTAAGGCTACGTCAATCCCTCTGAAATCAGGACTTTCCTGATGAATAATTTCATACTTAAAATCGTTGAGGTGCGATTTCCGGATCAAATCCGTTAAAACCTGTCTGTTCTCAACTTCTGCCATCCCAATAAGGGCAGTTGCTTGCGTGCTATCCATTGAAAGAAATACCTGTGAAATATGGTCAAGTTTTGTAGCGTATTTTTCACTGTTCCAGTTTTGACGACCTTCAGGGGTAAATTCTTCATCATTCACATTTGGATCATCAACGGTATCAAACAAATTTTCAACATTGTAGAAAGCAATTTGTGCCATTTCAGGCTTGTCCGATTTTTTAACATTACAAGCACTCAGAATTATTAATGCGAGAAATAGAAAGGGAAAAAGCTTTTTCATCAGATTAGTTTTAATAATCGTTTTTTATAAATCAACATCTTTTAATCGATCGATATCTCTTCGATCTTTTTTGGTCGGTCTTCCAACGCCATGATCCCGCCACTCGTGATTAAGCTCACGGTTAAATTTTAATTTTTCGTATTCTTCGGCAGGGGTGAGGTCTTCCATTGCTTCTGCTGCTAGGGTAGCAGAAACACGGTTTTTAAGAATTTGTTTTACTTTAACTGTTTTTATAATTGGATTTTGTTGAATGGTAACGATTTCTCCAACTTTTACTTCTCGTGAAGGTTTCACTATTTGACTGGCAATGCGAATTTTCGATCCTTTGCATGCATCGGATGCCATAGTGCGGCTTTTAAAAATCCGCACTGTCCATAGCCATTTGTCAATCCTGATCGAATCCAATTTTATTTCTGTCTAAAATAAACTTCAATTGGCACTCCTTTGAAATCAAAATTTTCACGGAGTTTATTTTCTAAAAACCTTCGATACGATTCTTTTACCTCAGACGGGAAATTGCAGAAAAACGCAAATGCCGGGAAGTTAGTAGGTAATTGGGTTACGTATTTAAACTTGATATATTTTCCTCTCGAGCCCGTTGGAGGAGGGGTAGCCTCAATGAGGGGTAAAAATAAATCGTTCAGTTTTGAAGTCGTAATCTTTGTCGATTTGTTTTTATAAACTTTGTGAGCTAGTTCAAGGGCTTTAAAAATTCGTTGTTTACTCAGCACCGAAGTGAAAATGATTGGAACATCATTAAAGGGAGCAATTTTCTCACGGATTTTCTTTTCAAACTCAAGATGTGTATTCGATTCCTTTTCTACTAAATCCCATTTATTCACAATGATTACAATGCCTTTGTGATTTTTTTCGGCTAGATGAAAAATATTCAGATCCTGACCCTCTATGCCTTCTTTTGCATCCAGCATCAATAAACAAACATCACTTTTTTCAATGGCGCGGATAGAACGCATCACCGAGTAAAACTCAATGTTCTCGGTTACTTTCGCTTTTTTACGGAGTCCTGCAGTATCTACAAACATAAAGTCGAATCCAAAACTGCTGTATCGTGTATTAATTGTATCGCGCGTAGTACCTGCAATAGGGGTGACAATATTTCGATCAACACCAATAAGAGCATTAATAAATGAGGATTTCCCAACATTCGGTCGCCCGATAACTGCATACCAGGGGATTTCATGCTCAATTTCATCTTCCGTTGTTTTTTCAGGAAATGCCGAAACGATGGCATCTAATAGGTCCCCCGTTCCACTTCCATTGATCGATGAAATACAAAATACCTCACCCAATCCTAACTGATAAAAGTCGTGAGCTTGTTGAGCTCTTTGATGATTATCTACTTTGTTGGCAACTAAGATTACTTTTTTCTTTGATTTGCGCAATAAATTGGCCACATCTTCATCCATGGGCATTACCCCATCCATGATATCAACCAAAAAGACAATAACATCCGATTCATTAATGGCCAGATCAACCTGTTTGCGTATTTCTTCTTCAAAAATATCATCTGATCCGATAACATATCCGCCTGTATCGATAACTGAAAATTTAACGCCGTTCCAATTCGATTGCCCGTAATGGCGATCACGTGTAACGCCGCTTGTTTCTTCAACAATTGCTTCTCTCGATTCAGTAAGTCTGTTGAACAAGGTCGACTTGCCTACATTAGGTCTGCCTACTATTCCCAGTATATTGCCCATGATTTTTTGTTTAATTATTGTTGATATCCAAACCTCTTAAGCTGGAGGTCCTTATCTCTCCAATCTTTATTTACCTTAACAGTAAGCTCCAAAAACACTTGTTTTCCAACGAAATCTTCGATGTCTTTTCGTGCTTCGGTACCTACTTTTTTTAAGGCTAAACCCCCATGACCAATAATAATTGCTTTTTGTGATTCACGGGCTACAAAGATAAGCGCAAATATCTTAATAATTTTATCTGATTCTTTAAATGATTCAACCACAACTTCAACGCTATACGGAATCTCTTTTTTATAGAATAAAAGTATTTTTTCACGAATGATTTCTGACACAAAAAACCGCTCTGATTTATCCGTAAGCTCATCTTTCGGGAAATAAGGTGGATTTTCGGGTAGTTTCTCCAATAAGGTATTAAAAACCTGCTCAAGGTTGAAATGATTTAAAGCTGAAATAGGAATTATCTCTGCCGTTGGCAACTTGATTTGCCACTCACTTATTTGTTGAACAACGGTTTCCTGATCGCTTAAATCGATTTTATTGATCAAAAGAATGATCGGTAAACCGGAGTTTTTTATCTTATCCAGTACCTCCGGATGGTTAAACTTGTCGTTTACCTCAATCACAAGCAGAAAAATATCGGCATCGATCAAAGCCGAATCGATAAACTTCATCATGTATTCATGAAGCTTATAATGAGGGTCGACAATGCCTGGCGTATCGGAATAAACGATTTGAAAATCTTCTCCATTCACGATCCCCATCAAGCGATGACGGGTTGTTTGGGCCTTCGAAGTGATGATGGCAAGCTTTTCGCCAACCAATGCATTTAACAAAGTTGATTTGCCAACATTGGGGTTTCCGATGATGTTTACGAAGCCTGATTTATGAATTTTTTTCTCCAATTAGTTTTTTATTATTTGGATAACAAAGAAACAAAATATATCTTTGCACTCCTATTTTAGCGATATACAAAACATAAAAATATATTGCGGGGTGGAGCAGTGGTAGCTCGTTGGGCTCATAACCCAAAGGTCATCGGTTCGAATCCGGTCCCCGCTACTAAGAAAACCTCACACAATTGTGTGAGGTTTTGTGTTTTTATAAAGATTTTTTAATAATGCACCACATTCCCGGATTAATAAAATTAATACAGTCCCCCTACTAAGAGTACCATGGGAACTCCGATCTGAGTAGGTCGGATTTTTATTGTGGGTATAACATAGTTACAACAAATTAGTGAATTCGCTATTGGTAATGGATAAAAATAAACGATTTTAACAGTAATTAAAAATTCATCTTTTCTTGAAATATAATGTGTTTTATTTTAACTTTGATGCTAAACTTAAAATATGGATTTTTATATTTTAACTCGTCATGAAAAAATTTAAGGCTGGAATATTTACAAAACGATACGGATACAAGGGGTTTAAGCCATCCTTGCTCGAATTTCCTTTTGAATGGGAAAATGATGTAGTAATAAAATTGTTATCAGAAGCTAATACCATGCTCGGGGAACTTAATGTGTATTCCGAGTTAGTTCCTGATGTCAATTTCTTTATCGAAATGCATAAAGTTAAGGAAGCAACAAATTCTACACGTATTGAGGGGACACGAACAAATATTGGAGAAGCTGTCCTGAAAAAAACAAACATTGCCCCTGAAAAAAGAGATGACTGGCAAGAAGTAAGAAATTACATTGAAGCTTTAAATTATGCCATTGACCGCTTGGATAAGTTTCCTCTTTCTATTCGACTGCTTAAAGAAATTCATGCTATCTTACTTTCAGGGGTAAGAGGTGAGCATAAAACGCCCGGTGAAATAAGGGCAAGCCAGAATTGGATTGGTGGAGCATCAATTGACAGTGCTGTTTTTGTTCCCCCACATCCAAGTGAACTGCCTGAACTTTTGGGCAATTTAGAACTATTTTGGCATGATGAAAAAATTACGCTGCCCCATCTGATCCGTATTGCGATTGGTCATTATCAATTTGAAACAATCCACCCTTTTTTAGATGGAAATGGCAGAATTGGACGACTATTAATTACCCTGCAACTTCTGCATTATGGATTGCTGACTAAACCGGTACTTTATTTATCTGCCTTTTTTGAACAACATAGAGGGGAATATTCGGACTCTTTGCTGCACGTTTCAACTTCAAACAATATAGGCCAGTGGCTCCGGTTTTTTATGACCGGAATTATCCAAACTGCCAAAGAAGGAAAAGAGACTTTTGTGAGTATTGGCAAATTAAGGGAAAAATACCAAAAATCCGTGCTACAATTAGGAAAACGGGCTAAACTGGCGAATCAATTATTACAACACCTTTATTCCAATCCCATAATCAGCCCCCGGGATGTTGAACAGGTATTGAAAATAACTCCTGCCACGGCAAACCGTTTATTAAAAGAAATGGAAAAAACGGGAATGTTAATAGAGCGAACCGGATTTTCAAGGAATCGCTTATATGAATTGCATGAGTATTTGGGGTTATTCCAAAGGTAAAATAAGGTTTATGGCGGCCTTCAATAATCTTTTTCAAAGAAATAATAAACATAATCTCACCTGTTTAAATAAAATTAATAATTTTTTATTTTAGGTTTTTGTGTTAGATCAATTCTTAAAGATTAATTATTTTTTTTGAATGATTATTCGAATCCTTTTGTCTACTACGAATGCCTGGACGATGTCCGGGCTTTTTTTTTCTGTTTTTTTTGAAGAAGCCCTAAAAGCAAAAACCTCCTCAATCGAGAAGGTTTTTAATTTCTGTTTAACTCAAAATTAGGCGGATCGTCTTCTATATCAAGAAAAATGAACGCTATTTATTGGTTTTTTAACATGATTTTTGCTCTGACAATCCCTTACCAGACCTTACTAATAATTGATTTCATTCAAAAACTCACTCATGTCGATTTAAGTTTCAAAAAATATTATTTAAGTTTTAGCTTATAGCCATCCTTTTCGCATATAGGGCAAATGGAGTTTTTAACCATTGAAATATACCCGCATCTATCGCATTTATAATATTTGTGATACTTAGGAGTTTTTTTTGTGCTCTTTAATTTTAACCCGAATTTCATTGTAAAAGTATTATATTGATTTTTGATTTTAAGTATGCAATAGCTGTGCCAAATGTTGTATTAAGCAGAATTACAGAGTGTTATAAGCAATGATCAAAAAATCAAAAAAATGGAAACCTAAACTTGATTTAAAGCAGATACTTGAAATGCCCTGGAATAATTGTATTTACAGACAATTAAGTGTTTTTTAAATATTTACGAAAGCGGAGGGTATTTACGTTATCGGATAGTATTAAAGGTAATCGTTTTGATGGATACGTTTCATATTAAAAGCATTGAAATAATGCCAGCCAAGTGCAATGCTGTGAACCTTAATAGAAACCAGGTCCCTTCGTGCAATATATTTTAACAAATGATAAGGATATGAAACAAAAGTAAGAAACAGAAAACTGATAAAGATATTAAATTGAGTATAATTCCGTCGGATTAAAAGCAGCCGATTTCGTGATTTCCAGTAAGCTTGTAAGGGGCTATTTTTACCAACTGAAATGCTCTCCTTATGATAAACAAGCGATTGGGGGATATAATGAATTTCGTAACCCGCTTTTCGGATTCTTTCCTGCCAGTCGAGCTCTTCATAATATAAAAAGAAGAATTCAGCCATCAAACCTACTTTTTTACAAACTGAACGTGAAGTCATCATGGCGGCTCCTGAGGCGAATGGAGTAATGGTTTGCTGATCATACTGTCCCACATCTTTTTGGTTATGTCCTATGAAATGACTGGTTGCGGTATATTTTGTCATGGGAGTTGCTCCTGCAAACTG
The DNA here is from genome assembly GCA_018816945.1 of Bacteroidota bacterium. Classification (NCBI taxonomy): domain Bacteria; kingdom Pseudomonadati; phylum Bacteroidota; species Bacteroidota bacterium. The sequence continues at coordinate 89,378 of JAHIVC010000010.1, forward strand.
AATGGTTTCAGGGCTATCATAAAACCGAACTTTCGAACCCACCATCCCTATTTTTTGATTGGCTTGCATCGCTTCAACCAATGGCTCTAAAAACCCGGCTTCAACTTCTGTATCATTATTAAGCAACATAAAGTATTCGCCTTTGGCATTCCGGATTCCTAAATTATTGCCACCTGCAAATCCAAGGTTTACTTCACTTCTGATAAAAATAAATTCAGGAAATTGTTGTTTTAAAACTGCACTTGTATCTTCCTTCGAAGCATTATCAACAATGATTACCTCATAATTAGGATAGGAGATTTTGCTTACTGATTGAAGAAATTCAATGGTAACCCGTAATTGGTTGAAATTGATTGCAATAATTGATACGAGTGGGTAATCGGCCATTATCGATGTATTAGATAAAAGCAAATATAAAAAGATAAATGAATTTGATATAGTTTAAAATCATTGATTCTCATTTATTCTTAATTTTGAAAGAAAAATATCATGAACTATTTTAATAAATCATATCATATTAATGAGGACGAAATTAAAAGCCGACTTAATAAAATCCTGAATCAAAAGAATAGTTCAGATGAAAAGTTGGAAATCTATCGCCAAATTCTCGGGATGATTGATTTGACAGCACTTGAGGGCTCTGACACTAATAAAAAAATAACCAAGCTATGTGAAATGGCCCAAAGTTTTCATTTAGCAGGCAAAAATATTCCGGATGTTGCAGCAATTTGTGTTTACCCTCCTTTTGTTGCATTGGCAAAAAGTCGGTTAAGCGGTTCAAACATTCAGATTGCGTCTGTAGCAGGTGCATTTCCAAGCGGTCAATCTCCAATAAAAGTTAAACTGGCGGAGATTTCTTATGCGATTGAGCAAGGTGCAGACGAAATTGATATGGTTATTTCCCGTGGTAAATTTTTAGAAGGCGATTATCAAACTGTTTATGATGAAATTGCAGCAATCAGTGAGGTTTGCAAGGATGTTCATCTAAAAGTGATTCTTGAAACCGGTGAATTGGAAACCCTCAAAAATATTAAAAGAGCAAGTGTAATTGCGATTTCTGCCGGAGCCGATTTTATTAAAACTTCAACCGGAAAAATACAACCAGCTGCAACCACCGAGGCATTTCTTGTTATGTTGGATGCGATAAAAGAGCATTATCAAAAAACGAACAAAAAAATAGGAATCAAACCGGCAGGAGGTATTTCGGAACCTGAACAGGCGATTCAATATTATTTATTAGTTAAGGATGTTTTAGGTGAAGAATGGCTGAATCCTCAACTTTTCAGATTCGGAGCAAGCAGATTGGCTTCAAAAATTTTGGACATAATTAAAGATTAATGAACATTGATTAAAACTACATTTTCCTTATTCAACCAATAAATATAATTCAACTTCTTTCCTTCGTGCTGTGTTATTTGTAATTTTGTAGTTAATTACTATTGAATGCGTTCCTCCAATTATTCCGTCGATATGCAAAAATTAAGAAATGTAAAAGGATTGATATTACTAATAATCCTTGGGTTTTTATCCTGTAATTTAGAAGAAGATATTATTGATCCCGGCGATGATAGAGATAAATTCGTAAGCACCTGGAGTGTCAGTGAGTCGTGTTTTAAAGCAAATTATACCGTTAAGATTACGATTGATCCGTCTAACTCAGCTCAGGTACTGTTGGCTAATTTTGGAAATCCGGGATCAAATTATAGTCCTGCCGTAGGTATTGTTGCCGGAAACAAGATTTATATTTCCACTCAAACTATAGGTGATGGATGGAAAGTGAATGGAACAGGTACTTTACAAGATGCACGTACTATTCTCTGGAGCTATTCACTAATTATTGCGGGGAATAATTTTAGCTGTACCTCTGAATATATCCGGTAAGCCAATAATTTGCTCATGAATTTAAAGAAAAAACAAGTTTAATTTGTGATATTCCCGTTCGCGTGCCAGATAGTTAATTCGATTTATTTTGTTCCTTCAGATATTCTATCCTTTTTGCCACACTATCGTAAAGAATTCTCAATTTTGGGAGATTATTTTGATAAAATTTGAGGCTTTCATCAAATTGTTGTCTCGAAATTTGATGTTTCTCAAAAATGTCCTTATAATATTTGGCAGACAAAGATTTATTTTCACCTTCACCTAAATCACGATTATTAGCCAGATAAGCTTCAGAGAGTTGCACATCAAATAATATATCAATCATTTTTTCTTCCGAAATAACCAATTTCGCATCTTTTTTTTGATTTTGGGTGCAGGAAATAAGTAAAAAAAGGGGGATAATTAAATAGCTGATTTTCATTCTTGTTTACGTTTACTGGATATGCTCTTTTTGTGTTAATTGCCTATTTCTGACATAAATTTAATTCTCATCATTCTAATTTCTTCTTCAGTATATTCATCTTCACCAAGTTCCTTAATAGCATCTTCGATTGAATCTGACGAGGCATCTTCCCTAAAATAGTCAAAGATTTCTTCCTGATGATATTCATCAATAGTCTCATCAATATAATAATTGATGTCAATCTTTGTGCCTGAGGCTACAATGTGTTCAATTTCAGTAAGTAATTCAGGTAAAGTAAGGCTTTTGGCCGATGCAATATCTTCGAGCGGCAATTTACGATCAATATTGTGAATAATATAAACTTTTAAACCAGATTTATTCACCACCGATTTTACTACCAAATCATTGGGGCGCATAATTTCATTTTCTTCAACATAAGCTTTAATAAAGTCAAGAAATGGTTGACCGTACTTACTTGCTTTTCCTGCCCCAACGCCAGTAATTTGCTGTAGTTCATCCATCGTAATGGGATATTGAATCGCCATATCTTCGAGTGAAGGATCCTGAAAAATTACAAAAGGAGGAAGTTTCTCCTTTTTCGAAATCTCTTTACGCAAATCTTTTAATAAAGAAAATAATTCTTTATCGGTAGTGCTTATTTTAGGTGAATTGGCAGTAAGGAATTCATCATCTTCAGGATTGTCGTAATCATGATCCATGGTCAGCATGATCGAGTATGGATGATCCAAATATTTCAGACCATCAGCACCTACCTTCAATAGCCCATAATTTTCAATATCCTTGAGAAGTAAGCGGGCAATTAAACTTTGACGGATTACCGCATTCCAGAATTTCTCCCCTTTTTCTTCGCCTTTTCCAAACATTTCTAACTTATGATGTTTGGATTGTTTAACAGTTGCGGTATTTTTACCGACAAGAATGTTGATAATATGATTGGCTTTAAAGAGCTGCTTTACAGCTAATACTGTCTCAATAACCATTTGAACATATTCCGTGCCTTCAAAACTGGTTTTTGGATTCAAACAATTATCACAATTACCACAATTGTCTTCTTCGTATACTTCTCCAAAATAATGCAATAATTGTTTTCTGCGGCAAACTGAAGATTCGGCATAAGCTACAGTTTCGAATAGCAATTGTTTGGCTATTTCTTGTTCTGCAACAGGTTTGCCCTTTACAAATTTTTCCAGCTTTTGGATGTCGTCGTAACTATAAAAAGTGATACATCTTCCCTCGCCGTCGTCACGTCCGCCACGACCTGTTTCCTGATAATAGCCTTCTAAGCTTTTGGGGATGTCATGATGGATAACGTAACGGACGTCTGGTTTATCGATTCCCATACCAAACGCAATCGTAGCAACGATCACATCCGACTCTTCCATCAAGAATTTATCCTGATTTTGCCTTCGGGTTGATGCATCCAAACCTGCATGATAGGGTAGCGCCTTTATACCGTTCACCTGAAGGGTTTCAGCAATTTCTTCAACCATTTTGCGGCTTAAACAATAAATAATTCCAGACTTTCCGGTGTTATTCTTAACATATCTGATAATCTCCCGCTTTATGTTTTTATCTTTTGGCCTGACCTCATAATATAAATTGGGTCGGTTAAATGAGGACTTAAAGATATTTGATGACATCATCCCAAGGTTTTTCATGATGTCTTGCTGCACTTTTGGAGTAGCTGTAGCTGTAAGTGCAATTACGGGGACTTCTTTTCCAATTTCTTGTATAATTGGCCTTAATCTTCTGTATTCCGGTCTGAAATCATGGCCCCATTCTGAGATACAATGAGCCTCATCAATGGCATAAAATGATATATTGATCAATTTTAAAAGTTCAATATTCTCTGCTTTTGTTAATGATTCGGGAGCTACATACAATAGCTTGGTTTTTTTGCTCAGCAAATCTTCTTTTACTTTATTAATTTCAATTTTTGATAATGAAGAGTTTAAGAAGTGAGCAATACCGTCTTCCGATCCATAATTTCGGATGGCATCAACCTGGTTTTTCATTAATGCAATCAGGGGAGAAACGATAATAGCAGTGCCTTCGCTTACCAATGCCGGAAACTGATAACACATTGATTTGCCACCACCGGTTGGCATGATCACGAATGTGTCCCGACCTGATAATACGCTTCTGATGATTTCCTTTTGGTTACCTTTAAAACTGGTAAAGCCAAAGTATTTCTTTAAGAACTCATATAATTTTTTATCATCAATATCAGTCATGGTCTTTCAGCATCCTAAGATTACATTATATTTGTAAAAATATTGTTAGTATTTGAGTGTTAAGTTTTTTAATTGATAACGTGTCTATTACAAATATAACATAAAAATAAATTTTTTGTGTGATAATAATTAAATTTCGCAGTATTGAAGACAAAGGAAGAAATCAAGCAAATAGCCATTGAGACTATTTTAATTGAATCGCAAGCAATTAATAATTTAAAGAACTTCATCGATGAGGACTTTATTCATTGTATAAACCTAATTCACAAATCAAAGGGAAGGGTAATTATTACGGGGATAGGGAAGAGTGCACATATTGCAGCAAAGATTGTATCTACCTTAAATTCAACAGGAACACCTTCGATATTTATGCATGCTGCTGATGCAATACATGGTGATTTGGGAATTATTCGTAATGATGATGTGGTAATTTGTATTTCAAAGAGTGGAGAAACCCCGGAAATAAAGATTTTGGCACCATTATTAAAAAATATGGGAAATACTTTGATTGCCATGGTGGGAAACACAGATTCGTATTTGGCGAAGCAGGCAGATATGATACTATGTACCGCTGTTAAAAAAGAAGCTTGTCCGAATAATTTGGCCCCAACTGCCAGTACAACTGCACAGCTTGTGATGGGTGATGCGTTGGCTGTTTGCTTGCTGGAGTGTAAAGGATTTACTGCGAATGATTTCGCCAAATATCATCCTGGGGGAGCCTTAGGTAAAAAACTGTATTTAAGAGTTGCAAATCTTTATATCAATAATGAAAAGCCACAGGTTTCGCCCGAAACTGGCATTAATGAAGTAATTTTGGAAATCTCTTCAAAAAGGCTTGGAACCACTGCAGTAGTCGAAAATGGGAAACTTTTGGGTATTATTACCGATGGTGATTTACGAAGGATGTTACATCAAACCAGCGATATAACGAACCTAAAAGCTAAAGATGTAATGTCGGTAAACCCACGGCAAATCAACGAAGATATGCTGGTTATTGATGCCCTTGATTTGATGAGGAAGAACAATATTACGCAACTGGTTGTAAGTGAAAATCAGGTTTACAAAGGAATAATTCATTTACATGATATTCTCAGGGAGGGGATCTTGTAATAATTTAACATTATTTAAGTCTCATCTAAATTTATACAAAACAATTGGAGTGTAACTTTGAGTTGGTATTTCATGTCTAACAAAGGATTTAATTTTCCGGGATGATAACAAAACAAAGGATTAGCAGTATCGTGCTTGTCGTATTTCTGATAATTTTTAGCGTTTATTCTGCAAAAGCGCAGCTAACGAAGATAATGGGGAAGGTAATCGATTCGGAAACCAAAGAACCGGTTCCTTTTGTAAGTATTTATTTTAAGGGAACCAGTATTGGTTCGATTTCGGATTTTAACGGTGAATATGCACTTGAAACGATGCATGCAGGCGATTCACTTACTGCCTCATCAATTGGGTATAACCCACAAGTAAAAGTGATTTTTAAAAATCGTTTTCAAACGGTCGATTTCGAATTATCACCCAATAGTTATACTTTGAACGAGGTTGTAATTGTTGCCGGTGAAAATCCTGCGGATATATTATTACGCAAAGTAATAGCTGCTAAAGATCAGAACAGCAATAAGAATTTTGACTTTTATCAGTATGAGATGTACAATAAAATCCAGTTTGATGCCAATAACTTTTCCGAAAAATTTAAGACCAGAAAAATCTTACAGCCTTTCAGCTTTATTTTTAATCATATCGATACTTCTACCGTTAACGGAAAAGCATTTCTTCCGGTATTTTTAACAGAAACCTTATCCGACGTTTATTATAGAAAAAATCCACGTACGAAAAAAGAGGTGATTAAGGCTTCAAAAGTTTCTGGGTTTGAGAATGAAAGTTTTTCACAGATCATGGGTGATATTTACCAAACCGCGAATATTTATGATAACCATATTGTATTATTTGAAAAGAATTTTGTAAGCCCTGTTGCAAATTTTGGGTTCGCTTATTATAAATATTATTTAGTCGACAGTTCATATATCGATAACCAATGGTGTTACCAAATCATGTTTAAACCAAGGCGAAAACAAGAGTTAACCTTTACCGGGAATATTTGGATCAATGACACCACTTATGCAATTAAAAAAGTGGACATGCGTATCATTGATGATGCAAATATCAATTTTATTAATGCTATGGATATTCGACAGGTTTATCAGTTATTAGAAGGCAAATACTGGATGTTAACCAAAGATTATATGATTGCCGATTTCAATGTTATTGATGATGCAAAGAAGACATTAGGCTTTTATGGACATCGTTCTACTTCTTACAATAAGTTTGTGTTTAATCAACAAGCTGAAAAGGAAATATACGGATACCCCGCTAACATAATTCTTAAAGATAGTGCCATACAGTATGCGGATGAAAGGTGGAAAGATTTCCGGCACGATACACTGACAGTAAAAGAAAAAGCCATTTACTCGATGATTGATTCCGTTAAAAATGTGCCGATTTTCAAAACATACGTAGATGTGATTTATACCATCACAAATGGCTATTATATTGATGGAATGTTTGAAATAGGGCCCTATTATAAAATGCTGAGCTTCAACGAACGGGAAGGTGCCCGTTTCAGATTTGGTGGAAGAACCAGTAATAAGTTTAGCACAAAGTGGATGTTTGATGCTTATTTTGCATATGGACAAACAGATGAAAAATTTAAGTACGGAGGGGGCTTTTTAAAGATTAATTCAAAAAATCCAAGGCGAACTTATGGGATGAATTATAAAATTGACACTGAACAATTGGGCCAAAGCAAGAATGCATACAGCGAAGATAATTTCTTTAATTCTTTTCTTAGTAAAAATGCAATTAATAAACTCTCGATGGTGAAGGAGTATAAGTCCTTTTATGAACACGAATGGTTTGGTGGATTCTCAAATTCATTAGTGTTTACCCATAGGGAAGTGTTTCCCATTTCAGGAGAAAATTTTATAATACATGAGGATGATTCAGAAATAGAAATACCTTCAATAAGAACAAGTGAAATAAGCCTCAATATGAGATTCGCGTATAATGAAAAGTTTTTGATGGGTGAATTTGAAAGGGTGAGTTTGGGTACAACCTATCCGGTTTTTGAAGCAACTTATAGTTACGGAATTCCTAATCTGTTCAACAGTGATTATTCATACCATAGAGTTCAACTGAATTTGAAGCAATGGTTTAATGTTGGTACTTTGGGTTGGTCAAAATATATTGTAGAGGCAGGTCGGATTTGGGGGAAACTTCCATATCCATTATTGAAAATTCAAGAAGGAAACGAGACCTATTTTTACGATGAATTATCCTACAACTTGATGAATTATTATGAATTTGTGAGCGATCAATACATCAGTGTTAATTATATTCATCATTTTGATGGGTTATTTTTAAACCGTATTCCGCTTATGCGAAAACTAAAGTGGAGGGAAGTTGCTTTTATAAAAGGGGTAACGGGAAACCTGAGCCAGAACAATAAAACCTACTCTACATTCCCGGCAACAACCAACACACTTGAGGAACCTTATTGGGAAGCAGGTTTGGGAATTGAAAATATTTTTAAGGTAATAAGGGTCGATGCAATTTGGCGTTTATCGCATCTTGATCATGATAATATTAATAAGTTTGGAATATTCTTCTCTTTCCAGTTCGTCTTTTAAAATATATCCTTATTTTTGACCCGAATTATGATACTATATACTGAAAATATTGTAAAGAAATATCGAAAACGAGCTGTTGTTAATGACGTTTCGATAAAGGTTGAACAAGGCGAAATTGTTGGACTTCTTGGCCCAAATGGAGCCGGGAAAACTACCTCATTTTATGTGATGGTAGGCTTAATCAAACCCTTATCAGGGAAAGTGTTTTTGGATGGAAAAGACATCACCAAAGAACCTATGTACCGTCGTTCGCAACTTGGGATTGGATATTTGGCACAGGAAGCATCTGTGTTCCGACATTTAAGTGTGGAAGATAATTTGAAAGCAGTTTTGGAGTTTTCACTTTTTAATAAAGAAGAACAGCAGGAGAGACTGGAATCATTGTTGGCAGAATTTGGACTCAGCCATATCCGGAAAAGCTTAGGGATCACCTTGTCGGGAGGAGAGCGAAGAAGAACTGAAATAGCACGCGCTCTGGCAGTTGATCCAAAGTTTGTTTTGCTCGATGAGCCATTTGCCGGAGTTGATCCTATTGCTGTTGAAGACATTCAACTTATTGTCTCAAAACTGAAAGATAGAAATATTGGTGTTCTCATTACCGATCATAATGTTCACGAAACATTAAGTATCACCGATCGATCCTATTTATTGTTTGAAGGATCAATTCTGAAGGACGGCACTTCTGAAGAATTAGCCGACGATGAACATGTCAGAAAAGTTTATCTGGGTCAGAATTTTGAACTTCGCAGATAAATCAAAATTAACTACTTCGCAGCAAGCTTACGAGATATCAATTTGGAAATTCTTTTTATTGACGATGCAAGCATTGGAGTATTAAACTCATTTATCCCGATACGCTGCGCTATCGGGATTCCTGCCTGTACTGCTGTTTAGGCAGGCAGGCGTTCATCTTACAGATTTCAATGCACTACGTTTTTGAAATCTGAGTTTCACGAATAAATTAAAGATTATTTCTTAAAGATGATCGAAATAATAATATAACTAAGAAAGATAATTGGTATTGCACTGACCTGAAAAGCTGCAATGAGTGCTATTGATAAAATGATAAGAATAAATCTTTTTTGGTTTCCCTTCCATTTAAAATTTTTGAATTTTAGCGAAAGTAAAGGAATTTCAGCTACAAGGAGTATGGATAAAATTATGGTAGCTGATATAAGAAAATAACTATTTCCTGTCAATTCAGCCATCCATGATGAAGCACTAAATGTGTTTTGATTTATCAGCGCTAATGCTACAATCATTAAAGCGCATGCCGGTGTTGGGATTCCAATAAATTGTTCTTCCTGTCGGGTATCAATATTGAATTTAGCAAGTCGCCAGGCAGAAAAAAGTGGAATGAGAAAACCTATGAATGGCACTAAATTATTCCCATTAAAAAACACTTCAGGCAGTGGCTCACTTATCCTTAACAGAAAAAGCATGATAAAGCCCGGTGCTAATCCAAACGAAACTACGTCGGCTAACGAATCTAATTGTTTGCCTAGCTCACTTTGGAGTTTAAAAATACGTGCCACTGCCCCGTCCATAAAATCTAAAATTGCTGCAAATGCAATAAAATATACCGACCATTCAACGGATCCATTATAGAGTGATACAATTGATAAAATACCACAAAGCAGGTTTAATAAGGTGATATAATTGGGGATGTTTTTTTTCATGAAATGAAGTTCTATCTTCCAAGTGTTTTGAAAAGGTTAATGATATTCTTTAGGAAGCTCCCGTAATACATATTTGTAAATAATGAAATCAAAAATACGAAACAAATGGGATATTTCATCATATGGTTGAATTTCTTCATTGATGACCTCGATTTTAAATCGTCTCTATATTTAAATAGTCTTGCATTGATTTAATATATTTGCCTTCATCATTTATGGTCATCAACCATGATTGTTCGCTTGAATACTGATTTATGTTTTATTATTTTATAAATGAATACTCCTAATTCAATTTTAATTCATGATTTTGATTATTTGCTTCCGCAGGAGCGGATTGCTAAATTCCCGATGGCACAAAGAGATCAATCAAAATTATTGATATATAACGCTGGGGGAATTCATAAAGATTTTTTTTACAATATAGCTCAACACCTTCCTGAAAATAGTTTAGTCTTCTTTAATGAAACCAAAGTTATACAGGCAAGGCTTCAGTTCCGGAGAGAATCAGGAGGTAAAATCGAAATATTTTGTCTGGAGCCAAAACAGCCTACTTCCGAAATCCAGCTTGCTTTTCAGCAAAGCAGTCCGGTTGTATGGAAATGCTTAATTGGGAATGCAAAAAGATGGAAGGAAGTGAGTATAAAAAAAAGGATCAAAATTGATCAGCAGGAAGTCGAATTTTTTGCAAAAAAGATTGGAAAAGAAGTAGAAACTTATTTGGTTGAATTTAGCTGGAACCCTTCACTTTTTAACTTTTCACAACTTCTCGAATCTACCGGATTGGTTCCATTACCGCCTTATTTAAACCGAGAGGCTGAAAAGGAGGATAAAGAACGTTACCAAACCATTTATGCCCAATATAATGGATCGGTGGCTGCTCCAACCGCAGGTTTGCATTTTACCGATGAGGTTTTTGAAAAGCTTAAAGAAAAGAATATTCATTCGGATAAGGTGATCTTGCACGTTGGGGCCGGGACTTTTAAACCAGTATCTACCGACAGTATTGAAGCACACGAAATGCATACCGAAAAAATCATCATTCAAAAATCAACCATTAAAAAATTGATTGAAAAGCAAGGTGAAAAGATCATTGTGGTTGGAACAACAACCTTGCGTACCCTGGAAAGTTTGTATTGGTTTGGCGCGAAATTAATGATTAATGAACCTCCTGTATTCCGTATTCTCCAATGGGATCCTTATCAGGAAAAGTATCAACTTGAAAATTCTACAATTGAAGTCTTAGTAAAGATCGTCGAATATATGGATCAAAATGATTTGAGTGAACTGCACGGAGAAACTCAGTTGATGATCGCGCCGGGATATCAAATCAAGATAGCGGATATTCTCATAACAAATTTTCATCAACCCAAAAGTACCTTGCTCTTGCTGGTTTCTGCTTTTATTGGGGAAGATTGGAAGAAGGCCTATCAATATGCCATGGACAACGAGTTTCGCTTTTTGAGCTACGGTGATTCATGTTTGTTTTTTAGTGAAAAATAAGGAGATTTCCATTTTCCCCCAATATTTCTTTTTTGGATTGTTTTTCTTTTTAAATTTGCTTCTTATGAAAATCACGGTCACATATCCCCGAGTCTAAGTTCTGAATTAACCATCTGTTAATTTCCCGGACTTTCAATTATTGTGGTTTACCACCACGCAATTATCATTTTATTATTTAATCAAACAAATTTTTAGGAGGAACCATCATGAAAACAAATTTACTGCCAGTATTGGATATTGTCGGAATTGAGCTTAACATAAGCCATAAAAACAGACAAATTATGAAAGAAAAAACATTAGATAAACCAGTTAAACACAGATTAAAATGGGAATTAACGATATAAAATCAAATTATATTTATTTTAAAAAATTGAAATTAAGCAATATTTGGAATAACATCAAAGAAGCAATTGCCGGTACAGATCAGGATTTCACTAAAGGAAGCCTGCCTCGTGCTATCTTTCTGCTCTCCGTGCCAATGGTTCTGGAGATGATCATGGAATCGGTATTCGCAGTTGTCGACATCTTCTTTGTATCAAGACTGGGTGCAGATGCCGTTGCCACCGTTGGGATTACCGAAGCGGTAATGACTTTGGTGTATGCCATCGGTTTCGGCCTGGCCATGGCAACCACTGCAATGGTCTCCCGTCGAATTGGAGAGCATAAACCAAAAGAAGCCGCCACTACAGCCTTTCAGGCTATTATTACCGGGATTTTCATTTCATTGTTGATTGCGATTCCGGGCTATATTTTTGCCGAGGATATCATTCGCCTAATGGGAGCTTCACACAACATGGTTTACAATTTATCAGGATATACCAGAATAATGTTGGGAGGGAACGTTGTAATCATGTTGCTTTTCATCATTAATGCCGTATTTCGAAGTGCCGGTGATGCGGCCATTTCGATGCGTGTATTGTGGTTTGCAAATATTATCAATATTATATTGGATCCCTGCTTGATTTTCGGACTCGGTCCATTTCCGGAATTAGGGATTGCAGGTGCTGCTATCGCAACCAATATTGGTAGGGGTTCTGCAGTTGTTTATCAGTTTTATATATTGTTCAGAGGTAAACGGCGGATAAAATTAGGAATGGATAACCTTAAAATTGAAATCAATCTTATTTGGCGGTTGATCAAACTCTCATTGGGAGGGATAGGTCAAAATATCATTGCAACTTCAAGCTGGATTGGATTGGTGCGCATCGTTTCAATTTATGGAAGTGAAGTTGTTGCAGCCTATACCATTGCCATTCGGGTAATGGTTTTTACTTTGATGCCATCCTGGGGTTTAAGCAATGCTGCTGCAACTTTGGTAGGGCAAAATTTGGGAGCCAACCAACCCGATCGGGCAGAACGATCCGTATGGTTAACAGGCCGAATTAATATGATTGTTATGGGTCTGATCAGCATCTTTTTTATCGTGATGCCTGAAGTATTCATAGGTGTATTTATTTCGGATATAAAAGTAGTTGAGGTAGGAAGTATTTCTTTGCGGATTATGAGCTATGGATTTATTGCCTATGCAATGGGAATGGTGTTGATTAATTCGTTTAACGGAGCAGGAGATACCCGTACGCCAACCCTTATCAATCTGATTGCCTTTTGGATCATTGAAATTCCTTTGGCTTATTTTTTGGCAATAGGATTGAATCTAAGAGAAAACGGCGTATTTATATCGATTGTAATTTCCGAAACAATACTAACACTCATGGCCTTTTATTTTTTCAGGCAGGGAAAGTGGAAATTGATGAAAGTTTAATACCATTTATTAGTTAAGTGAGGGGGGTGTATTTTTTTCCTCCCCCTCATTCTGTCTCTCTCAATTTGGCTTAATTATTGTAAGGTTTTGGTATAATATTAAATGTTTAACCTCCAAATAATTGACATGATGAAAAAGAAAATTTTATGGCTGATCTTGTTTTCTGCTTTTATTGTGCAGGGATCATTCGCTCAAGATAATACAAGGACCAAAAAGGTTACTCTAAAAGGGTCTGTTATGGATACAGACAATCATCCTATAAAAAATGCAACGCTGATTGTTCCTGGTTCCAAACATGCAAAAAGAACAAATAAAAAGGGTCATTTTAAAATGAAAATAGAAGCATCAACAGAAAAAGTGATGGCTCTCACAACTTTAAATGGGTATTTGGAAAAGAAATATACCGGTGAGCCAAACCTCGATTTTGTACTCCCCAATGCTTCCGATTATAATTATGCTGAAGATCAAAAAAACAGGAGTAAAGAATTGATCGCACGTGGTTATAACGAAGATATCGTATATGAAAATTCGATTGATGCTGTGGATTTTAATGGGCGAAAAATAAACCCTTATAAATATATAAGTTTTGAGGAATTATTGGATAAAGAAATGAGTCCAAATATTTTCGTTGTTAGTCGTTCCGGCTTATATATTGTTGATGGGGTAAAGATTCAGGGAATTTGGGGACTAAAACATGTTAAACCAATAAATATAAAGTCAATTGAAATTGTGGATATTGGATTAACACTGCCTTTCTATGGCATCGAAGGTATTTATGGCGTTTGCAAAGTAACAACGAAAAATGCCATGGCTGAGAATAAATAAGAGTAGAATAAAGCTATCATCATTTTTATCTCTAAAAAGAAGCACATTTTATGCTAAAATAATATAGCAACCTATTTTTATTAGAAAACTGCTACTTTTGCATCATGAGTTTAAGTGGCATTACCGGAATTGTTTTAGCAGGTGGCAAAAGCCGTCGCATGGGCAATGAAAAGGGTTTGATCGAATTAAATTCCAAGCCGTTAATTCAGTATGCCATTGATGCGCTTGAGCCAATTTGCGAAACCATTTTAATTAGTACCAACTCACATTTTTATGATTTTCTGCCTTATCAAAAAATAACTGATGAGTTTCCGAATAGCGGCCCGATGGGAGGGATTTATTCCTGCTTAAAAGCTTCAAAAACGGATCAAAATCTGGTGCTTTCCTGCGATATGCCATTTATCAAATCTCAGCTTTTAGCAGATTTAATTGAAAATTCAGATGGGTTTGATATCGTTGTACCATGGCATGGCGAACAACAATTCGAACCCATATGTGCCTTTTATCGAAAAAATGTGGAACCGACATTTCGTATTTTTATTTTGCAAAAAAACTATAAAATTCCCGATGCTTTTGATCGATTGAAAACCAAAAAATTTGAGATTAATACAAACCTCCATTATTATTCAACAGATCTTTTTTTTAATGTTAATTCTCAGGAAGAATTTTTCGTTTTACAAGGAAAATTAAAGTCAGATCATGATTAGCCAACCCAATCTTTTGCTCATAGCCGGAACGGGCCGCAATGTCGGTAAAACAAGCCTCGCTTGTGCATTAATTGATCAAACCTCAATTTCTCATAAAGTAATAGGAGTGAAGATTTCCCCTCATTTTCATCAAATATCTCCAACAGAAAAACCAATTATTAAGTCCGAAAACTTTGAAATAATTGAAGAATTAAATTCAGATGGGAATAAGGATAGTTCCAGAATGTTGAAAGCAGGTGCATCGAGGGTGTTTTATGTGCAGACCAAAAGTGATATTGCCTTGATTGAAGTGATGAAGGAGCTTCAACAATTTTGGTTTGATGATACGGCCGTTATTTGCGAATCGGGAGGCCTCAGGCATTTTATTGAACCTGGATTGTTTATGGTTTGTCGATCTGCAGATCAACCTGAAATAAAGCCTCATTTAAATGTGCTTGAGCCAAAAGTTGATCAATTTATATTATTTCAGGAAAACGGTTTTGATTTATCAAGGGTCAAATTTGAAAATCATAAATGGTCAATCATTGAAGCTCTTTGAGTTTAATTTTCATTCGTAAAAAAATAACAGAACCCTGATTGGGAATTAAAACACATTCTAAAGGTTATCCAAGCCTACAGACACTTTCTAATCGTTCAGGATCCAGCAATTTAATCCTTTTCCCATCAATTTGAATTATTTTATCCTTACGGAATTCGGATAAAATCCGGATCACGTTTTCGGTTGTCATTTCAATTAATTCAGCGATCTCACGTCTTGATACCGGAAGCTCAAATTCATCACTTTGATAAATGTGTGTAGAGAAAAATATAAGGATATATGCGATTCTCCCCCTTAAATGCTTTTTGTTGATTTCAAATCTATTCTCAATAATGTCATCATACATCTTGCTCATTTTTTTCATGATGTCGATGGCGAATGTTCCGTTATTTTTGATCACCTCTTTTAAAGCATCCATCTCAACTGAGCAAACAACGCTATCTTCAAGCGCGGAAATGGAATATTTGTAAGTTGAAAGAGAAAACATGCTTAATAGCGATATAAAATCACGTGGTTTTGCGATGCTTATGATTTGATCCTTATTATTAGGAGATTGTTTGTAAAGTTTTACCAAGCCTTGCTTTAAGTAAAGGAAAGAAGCGATATCCTGACCTTCGGTACTGATGATCTCGCCTTTTTTGAATAACATTTCCTTTTTATTTCTATTAAGTAAATTCAGCTCATTATCATTTAGTCCGCCGAATAACAGTCGGTTGTAAATACATGTCTTACAGTGATTTGATTTGATGATCTCAGGCATATTCACTAAGATTTTACATAAACATATCTATAAATATAAATACTATGATATATATCATATCTAGAAACTTGTATAGGTTCTTGACCGTTGTTAATTTTGTAACAAATTTATATTGAATTCAGATAAATACTTATATACAAACATACAAATATTATAAAATATAACATCAGATGAAGAAACTATTAATCTTAGGAGCAGGTACAGGTGGAACTATTATGGCCAACAAAATGAGAAAAGTTCTTGAAAGGGATGAGTGGGATATCACGATTGTTGACCAGTTTAAGATGCATTATTATCAACCGGGATTTTTGTTTATTCCTTTTGGAATGTACAAAAAGAACGATGTAATTAAGCCTAAAAGTGATTTTTTCCCTATAGGATTGAATGTAATTTACAGCAAGATTGATAAAATCGAGCCGGAAAATAACAGGGTTTTACTTGAGGAAGGGGTAGTTTTAAATTACGATTATTTAATCATTGCCACAGGAACGCGAACAGCTCCTGAAGAAACTCCCGGTTTGAAAGGCGATTTGTGGTATAAGGATATTTTCGACTTTTATACCATTGAAGGAGCTGTTGCACTTGCAGATTATTTTAAAACTTGGAAAGGCGGCAAATTGGTTGTAAATATTGCTGAACTTCCTTTTAAATGCCCTGTAGCACCGCTCGAGTTTGTATTTTTTGCCGATGCTTTTTTTACAGAAAGGGGACTGCGTGACAAAGTAGAAATCACTTATGTTACTCCATTACCTGGTGCCTTTACTAAGCCAAGGGCTACCAAAATGTTGGGTGAACTTTTAAAGGATAAGAATATCAACATTATTCCTGATTTTAATATTGCAGAAGTTGATAATGTAAATAAAAAAATTATTGACTATGCAGGTGTTGAGGTACCTTTCGATTGTTTAGTTTCGGTACCAACCAATATGGGCGATCCGATGATCGAACGAAGCGGAATGGGGGACGAACTTAACTTTGTTCCTACCGATAAATATACCTTGCAATCGCAAAAAGCCGAAAATATATTCGTGATCGGTGATGCTGCAAATGTGCCGACTTCTAAGGCCGGATCAGTAGTTCACTTCGAAGCTGATATCCTTCAGGAAAATTTATTGTGTGCAATTGAAGGACGACCCTTTACTGCGAAATTCGACGGGCATGCAAATTGTTATATCGAAACCGGTTATGGAAAAGGGACCTTGATCGATTTTAATTATGATACTGAACCGCTTGCAGGATCATTCCCATTTCCGGGAATTGGACCATTCGGACTTCTGAAAGTTACGCGGATGAACCATTATGGCAAATTAATTTTCCGTTGGATTTATTGGCACATCCTTTTAAAAGGAAAAGAAATGCCTATCGATTCGGAGATGCAAATGGCAGGAAAAAAATTATAAACCAAGTCATTTTTACCGACTGTATAAAAAATAAAACGAAAATGACAGACATAGAAATTCAATCAAAATTCGATGATATAAACAGGAAACTTGACATGGTTTTGGAAGAAGTTCTTGCTCAAAAGCAATCGCGCCAAACCGTTGAAGACCTTGTGACTGATGTTTCGCTAATTGGTACCGATATATTTAAAGCTACTGTTGTTGAACTCGACAATGCAGGAATAGAGGTTGACGGGGAGGCCCTGAAACAACTGGCATTTAAATTCATAAGAAATATAGATACCTTTAACGAACTATTCGGAATGCTTGAAAGCGCCAACGACTTGATCAAGGATGTAACGCCTATCATTCATCAGGTTGGGCTTGACAGTATTAAAAAAATGAATGAACTCGAACAAAAAGGATATTTTGAGTTTATTGCAGAACTTGGCCGAATGATCGATAATGTTGTTACCCATTTTGGTGCCGAGGATGTTAAAAAACTTTCAGACAATATCGTACCGATGCTCGAACTGGTTAAGAGCCTTACTCAGCCAGAAATGTTACAGGCATTTACGAATGGGGTAAACGTATATAAAAGCTTAAATACCGAAAACATTCCCGAATATTCGCTCTGGAAAATTATGAGAGAAATAAACACCCCGGAGATGAAAAAAGGAATGGGTTTCATGATTACATTCTTAAAAAATATAGTAAAAGAAAATAAATAACATTTTAAAACATAGCATTATGGCAACAAAAACAATAGCAGGAGTATCTGTAGACGTATCAGGTGAAGGTTATATGAACGATCCATCACAATGGACAAAAGAAATAGCTACAGAAATTGCAAAAGAAGAAGGGATTGATTTAACCGATAAACATTTTGAATTAATCAATTGGATCAGAACCAAAGTAATGAGTGGCGAAGCCTTAACTATTCGTGGAATTGGGAAATCAGGCATTGTTGATATCAAAGAATTTTACCAATTATTCCCGGGCGCACCACTGAAAAAAGCAACCAAAATTTCGGGCGTACCAAAACCGGCTAGTTGTATCTAATCATAAAAACTAAAGCACTAAAATCATGGAAAACAAAACTGAAACTCCATTAAAAAAAGTATGCCTTATTTGCGCAAAAGGAAGTATTGAAGATGTTTATGCAACCTTGGTGATGGGTAATGGCGCAGTAATGGAAGGCATTGAAACCAAAATTTTCTTTACTTTTTTCGGCCTTGATGCCATTACAAAAAAGCAAATGAAAAAATTGCATACCTCAACGCTTGGAAATCCTGCAATGCGAATGCCGGGTGGTTTGCCCTTCCCAAGCATTCTTGGGATGTTACCGGGTGTAGAAGCCGGTGTATCAGCAATGATGAAAAAGCAAATGGAAGCTTTGGATATGCCTCCGGTTGACGAATTTTTGGATATGATTACCGCAGGGGGCGGCGAAATTTATGCATGTAAATTAGCTGTTGAAATGTTCAAACTTAAAAAGGAAGATTTTAACGAAAACGTTAAGGATATCATCACCATTGGTGATTTTTACGGAATGTGTGGTGGTGAAAATACGCAGGTAATCTTTACCTAAAATTTGACTGAGGTTTAATTTTCCAATGGAATTGATACTAACCTGCGAGGGTTTTAAACTCTCGCAGGGTTGTGATGCTTTGGGATGGCGTCCCGACAAAGTCGGGACGCCATCCCTTTTCATTAGTTTACGGTTTGAAATCCCAATATTTTTACCATCTTTGTATTAGCATTTTGAAAAATCGTAAAAGCTGATGGTTGAAGTTAATTCGAATAAAAAAAAGGAAAAAAGCCCGGAGAAAGAAATGAGTTTCTGGGAGCATCTTGAAGAGCTTCGCTGGCACATCGTCAGGTCAGTAATTGCTATCGTGATTTTTGCCATTATAGCATTTCTAAATCGAGAAATAATATTTGATGTGGTCATTCTGGCCCCCAAGGATTCAAACTTTATTACCAATCGTATTCTCTGTCAAATTGCTGATTATCTATCAATCTCAGGACTATGTATCGGAGAAATGTCCTTAAAAATAATTAATATCAGCATGTCGGGACAGTTTATGACCCATATGTACATTTCGATGATCGTTGGTTTGGTTGCTGCATTCCCATACGTCATTTATCAAATCTGGAGTTTTATAAATCCGGCTCTGCATTCGAAAGAAAAAAAATACTCGGGTGGGGCTGTGATTGCAAGTTCCTTGCTTTTTATACTGGGCGTATTGTTCAGCTATTTCATAATAGTCCCATTAACGATTAACTTTTTTGGCACCTATCAGGTAAGTGATGTTGTTGAAAACAGTATTTCGTTAGATTCATATATCAGTACCGTGGTTTCGGTGACCTTTGCAGTTGGTCTTGTATTTGAGTTGCCCATCTTAGTTTATTTTCTGACAAAAATCGGTATCATCACTCCCTCTTTTATGAAAAAAAACAGGAAGTACATGTTGGTAATCCTGTTGATCATTTCGGCGATTATAACCCCACCCGATGTCTTTAGCCAAATTCTGGTTGTTATTCCTTTATATGGGCTTTATGAATTAAGTATCAGCCTTTCAAAAAGGGTTTATAAAAAGCGGGTGATTGAAATGGAGGATTAGTTCTCTATCCGATAAATCAGTTTTTCTTTAAAAAATCAAACACCAATTCGGTAAATTTTTCAGGTGCTTCGGCATGGACCCAATGCGAAGTATTTTCAATAGTTACAATTTCAGCATTCGGGAAATTATATTTAATTGCTGGATAATCTTCGGGCAGGATATAATCCGATAATCCGCCCCTGATAAATAAGGCAGGTTTATTAAAACGGTCAATGGTATCGATCCCATCAAAAAGCTCATTTAAATTTTCACAGATGGCCTCAAAATTAATTCTCCATGCGAGCTTATCTTTTTCTTTCCAGTATAAATTTTTCAGAATAAATTGACGGATCCGAAAATCGGGAATACGCTCTGTAAGCAACATATCGACCTCTATGCGCGAATTTACCATGTCGAAATTAATCCGGCGCATCCCATCAATAATTTTGGCATGGGAATTTCGGCTTGGATAAGCTCTAAGGCTGATATCTACTATTACCACCTTTTTAATTAATTCCGAATTTTCAAGGGCAAAACGGGCACATACTTTGCCACCCATTGAATGGCCTATGATCACCGGATTTTCTATTTCTTGATCTTCAATAAATTCGTTAAGGTCGTCAGTTAGTGCCAGATAATTAAAAACAGGACTATGAGGCGATTGACCGTGATTTCGTTGATCGGGAATGTAAACCTGATAACCCTGATCTGCCAGGTTTTTTCCAAAACTTACCCAATTATCGGAAATGCCAAACAGTCCATGAAGAATTATCACAGCAGGACCTTCGCCAAATGTTCGATAAAATAATTTCATCTTTTAAAATTAACGCCAGAGAATAGATTTTTTAAAATCAAATGTTATTTCCATGTTTTCAATTCCCTTAAATACAACTGTACCGTGTTTTCCAACCCAAGGTACAAGGCATCACTAATGAGTGCGTGGCCGATCGAAACTTCCAATAAACCGGGAATGTTTTCTGCGAAATATCTAAGATTATGTAAATCCAAATCGTGACCGGCATTGATACCCAAACCAATTTCGTTGGCAACTTTCGCGGCTGCAATAAATGGGGCAATGGCTGCAACTCTATCTTTATGAAAATGGTCGGCATAGCTTTCAGTATATAACTCTATTCTGTCGGCACCTGTTTTCAATGCATTCCGGATCATTTTTTCATCTGTTTCAATAAAAATGGAAGTCCGTATTCCATTTCTTTTGAATTCAGAAATCACTTCTTTCAGGAAGGATTCATTTTTAATCGTATCCCATCCGGCATTAGAAGTGATTGCATCCGGAGAGTCGGGAACCAAAGTAACTTGATGTGGTTTTACTTCCAATACCAAATCAATAAATTTAGGAACAGGGTTTCCCTCAATGTTAAATTCAACCCCGATTTTAGGTTTGATATCCCTTGCATCCTGATAGCGGATATGTCGCTCGTCGGGGCGCGGATGCACCGTGATTCCCTGAGCACCGAATCTTTCGCAATCGATTGCCGCTTTTAAAACATTGGGATAGTTGCCACCTCGGGCATTTCGGATGGTGGCAATTTTATTGATATTAACGCTGAGTTTGGTCATTTTGATTATGTATTTACACAAAATTAGTAATAATTCTCATCTTGAGTCCCCTATCTTGAGTCTTGAGTCTCGAATATTGATACTTCATTGTCGGACTTTTATTCAATTATCGTAAATTAGGGTTTTAATTTCGATAGAATGAGAGTTGTAATACAAAGAGTTTCGGAGGCTTCGGTTAGCATTGATAAAAAGGTAAAGGCCGAAATTAAAAAAGGCTTATTGATTTTGCTGGGCATCGAAAATGCAGATTCATTTGAAGATATTGAATGGCTATGTCGCAAAATATCGCAATTGCGAATTTTTGATGATGCCAATGGAGTGATGAATCTGGATGTGAAAGAAATTGGCGGAGAAGTAATTGTAGTGAGTCAATTTACCTTGCATGCCAGCACCAAAAAAGGCAATCGTCCTTCTTATATTTGTGCTGCAAAACCTGATGTGGCTGTTCCACTTTACGAACAGTTTGTTAGTCAATTTGAAAAAGAAATTGGAAAAAAAATTCAAACCGGTATGTTTGGGGCCGAAATGGAAGTTACTTTGACAAATGATGGCCCTGTTACCATTATTCTAGATTCAAAGAATAAAGAATAAGTTCGGAACAGTCATTATAAATAATTGGGTTAATTTTTTATATTTAACAAAAAGATAAAGCAATGTTTATATTTCCCTGGATGGATAAATATTCTGTGCATGTTGATTCGATTGATGCGCAGCACCAGAAATTGGTAGAATTATTAAATAACCTTGCTTCCGCAATGTCGAGCGGCAAAGGAAATCTCGTTCTGGAAACTACCTTAAATGAATTGATAGATTATACTCTTTATCACTTTGGGGATGAAGAAATATATTTTTCTCGGATAAATTATCCTCAAGCTGAAGATCATCTTCTGGAACACCGTAAACTGATAGAAAAGGTATCACAATTTAAACTTGATTTTGAGGCAAAAAAAGTTGGGCTCAGCATTGAGTTAATGCGATTTTTAAAAGAGTGGCTTATTAACCACATTAGTGGAACAGATAAGCAATTAGGCATGATGTTAAATAAAGCAGGAATAAAATAATGAGTTTGAAAAATATTTTACTTTTAGGGGATCCCAGATTGTATGAGCTATCAGTAGCTGTAAAAAAAGAAGAATTGGATGAAATTAAATACGCTATTGACATCCTACATAGGGCTTTAATGGAATACAAGGAAAAATACAAAGCCGGCAGGGCTATCGCAGCTCCGCAGATTGGGGTCATGAAACGGTTTATTTATGTCAATATTGATAAGCCAATTGTGATCATTAATCCGGTTTTATTCGATTTTAGTGAAGAAAAAATCATTCTTTGGGATGATTGTTTTTCATTCCCAAATCTATTTGTAAAAGTTGAACGGGCCAAAAAGGTAAAGATGACTTTTCGTGATATGAATTGGGAGGAATATACCTGGCAACTTGAAGATGATCTTTCGGAGCTTATTCAACATGAATACGACCACCTTGATGGTATTTTAGCTACACAAAGAGCTATAGATAATAAGTCGTTTAAAATGATTGGAAGCTAAATGTGCCGGAATTAAGAATACAGTAGACAGTAGTTAGTATTTCGTAGGTAAAAATCAAAGGTTTTGTTTAATATGTTTTTGTCTACTGACTTCTGTATTCTGTCTACTGTCTACTGACTGATATCCACCGAATGTCAATCATAAAAAAAGTGTTTTTGTGTTTAATTGTTAACGTGTATAAAAAAATCTGAGCCATACTTAATCTCAATCCCAAATTTTATATAAATCTTTATGAATCAACTTAAATACCATGCTCTTAAAAAGCCGCCCCAAACAAAAACTACTGTCTACTGACTACTGTCTACTGTATTCTCAATACTAGCCAATAAGGAATATCGATTAAAAATAACTCTATAAGAGAGCGGTTTTCCCGAAAGAAACTTACTGTAATTTCCCCATAAATTCGGCCTGATCGATAATAAACCGGGTATGAATTCCAAATCCAATTTTACCATTTTCATCGTTAGCGCTAACCTCAAAAATAATTTTTTTACGGTCAACTTCAGTCACGATTGACTTACAGTTTACTTTTTTCCCAATAGGGGTTGCTTTTACATGCTGAATATGAAGTTCGGTACCCACCGTTGTATATCCTACAGGCAAAAGATGATTTACACATTCGAGTGCAGTTTTTTCCATTAAGGCAATCATAGCAGGTGTGGCAAAAACATCAACCATCCCCGAACCATAGTTAGTAGCCGAATCTTGAAGGCTCACTATTTTTTCTGTTTCAAATGATAATCCAACTTTTATATCATCAAACATACTAGCAATATTTAAAATTTACGCTTTGTTTTAAATCGGGATGTAAACTTTTTGCAACGGGGCATGTCAATGCAGAGACTTCAATAATTTTTTTCTGTTTTTCAGTATAGTTATTTGGTGGAAAAGTAAAATCAATAATTACTTCAGAAATCCTTCTGGGATCAGAAGCCATCACTTTGGTGATTTCTATTTGAGTACCGTCAATATTGAAATGATGGTTGTTGGCAGCAATTCCAACAATCGTTATCATGCAACTTCCAAGTGCAGTAGCTACTAAATCAGTCGGCGAAAAAGCTTCCCCTTTTCCCTGATTATCGATGGGTGCATCCGTAATAATTTTGATACCGGATTGTTGATGCTGTGCTTCTGTCCTTAATCCTCCAATGTATTTTGTCTTTGTAGTTATCATAAATCAAAGTTTTATTTCAAAGGTAATCATTAAGAAATTTGTGATGAAGAAAGGATAAAAAAAAGCCTCAACAAATTGAGGCTTCCATAACTTATTTTAAAAGTATTATTTCTTTTTCTTTTTTTCGGTTTTCTTTGTTGTATCACAAGCTTTTGAAGTTTCGCAACATGCTTTTTTGGCAGCAGCATCACATTCTTTTGTTTCTGCTGTTTTTGTAGTAACTTCTGTAGTAGTTTTTTTAACTTCCTTCTTTTGTGGATCTTGTGCATTAACTGATATAGTTCCTATAGCAATAAAAGCAACAACTGCTATGCCTAAAATTATTTTTTTCATATAGTTCTTTTTAGAGTTATAATTATTTCTTTACACAAATTTAGTTTTAATATGATCCATTTTTGTTAAGTGGCTGTTAAAAACTGTTAATGAATTGTTAATTAAAAATTGAGGATGATTTGATCGTTGTATATTTGTGTTGTTAATTTTGAATTAACGCCTACAAAATGACAGACTTAAGAATTCCGGAGTTTTAAATAATTTGATGTGCCATGACAAAAATTAGTGAACGATTGAAGAAAGAATTTTTCAGGTTCATTGTTGTCATTGCTTCAATTTCGATGGTTGGCATTATGTTTACTCAATTATATTGGGTGAAAAAAGCAGTTGATTTTAAGGAAGAACAATTTAATAATGGGGTACTCATTGCAATGAAAACGGTCGTTAATCAACTTTTAAATGACCATACCGACTCAACTTTAGTCATGATGAAAGCCAACCCCAATTGCATAGTGCTGAAGACTAAATTAACGGATATTATTGATAAAAATACGCTTTTTAAGCTAGTTAAAACTGAGCTTGATTGTTTGCAGATTAATAACAATTACGAGTATGGCGTTTACGATCGTAGGACCGGGATTTTTTTAATGGGTTCTTATTTGAATTATGAAAAGGAAATCATGAACTCACAACATAATGTATCATTGAGTTGTCTCTGTGATTCGGATCAGTATTTTCTGGGGATTTATTTTCCACACCAAACAAGCCAAATATTGCTTAATATGATTGGATGGCTAATGCTTTCGGCTTTCTTTATCATCATAGTCATCATCAGTTTTTGGTATACGGTAGTCAGTATGTTCAGGCAAAAGAGACTTTCAGAAATGAAATCGGATTTCGTAAACAATATGACCCATGAGTTTAAGACGCCAATTTCTACGATTTCGCTGGCAAGTGAAATGTTGTTAAGACCCAATGTTTATGAGTCGGCCGAGAAAACGCAGAAATATGCCAGTATTATTTTTGATGAAAATACGCGACTCGAGAATCAAGTTGAAAGGGTTTTGCAAATTTCAATACTGGATAAAGGAGATATGAAAATCAGGCCCAAAGAAATTGACATCCACCATATTATTAATAAGGTTGTGGATCATTTCAAATTAGGGTTAAAAAAGAGGAATGGGAAAATCAAGATTGAATTAAATGCCAAAAATCCAATTATTTTGGCCGATCGGGTTCATATAGTAAACGTAATTTCCAATTTGCTCGATAATGCCAAAAAATACACAGATCGCAATCCTGAGATATTGATATCTACAAAAAATGCCAAAGATGGAATACTGATTGATATTCAGGATAATGGCATCGGTATCAGTAGCGAAAACCAAAAACAGATATTTAAAAAACTCTATAGGGTTCCAACCGGAAACATTCATAATGTGAAAGGTTTTGGAATTGGCTTGTACTACGTGAAGACCATGATTGAGGCTCATGGCGGCTATATTAAAATTAATTCAGAATTAGGAAAGGGAAGTAAATTCGAACTTTACTTACCTTTTGTTCCAATTACTAAAGAGGAATCTTATGAGTGAAAGAATTAAAATATTGCTGGTTGAGGATGATCCCAACTTAAGTCTGGTTCTCCTCGATTATTTAGAAATGCTTGGATACGAGATAAAACTTTGTAAAGATGGCGAAGAAGGGTTGAAAGCATTTAAACGTCATCGTTTTGATTTGTGTGTGTTTGATGTAATGATGCCCAAAAAAGATGGCTTTAGTCTGGCTGAAGATATCCGTGCCACCAATCAGATAATCCCGATCATTTTTCTTACTGCAAAATCATTAAAAGAAGATCGGATTAAGGGTTTTCAGCTTGGTTGCGACGATTATATAACAAAACCATTTAGCACTGAAGAACTTAGCCTTCGGATCAGAGCAATTTTAAAACGTTGTCAAGTTATACAGGAGACCAATAATGGTACTGAATCTAATTATCAGATCGGGATATTTTCATTTGATTCAAAGAATATGACCTTGCGAACATCGGATCTTGAATACAACTTAACCAGAAAAGAATCGGGTTTACTAAAACTTTTATGTTTGCACAAAAATAAATTGCTTTCAAGAGAATATGCATTGAAAATGATATGGGGCGAAAATGATTATTTTATCGGGAGAAGCATGGATGTTTTCATCGCCAAACTCCGAAAATACCTAAAGGCCGATCCCAATATTTCAATAAATAATGTGCATGGAACCGGATTCAAGCTTGAGGTTATTGAAAAAGCCCAAGAGAAATAGATTTCCTATTAGTAAATAAGAAGACAGAAGTCAGAATATAGAATATAGAATATGATCTTCCTTAATTGATACTAAATTTTATCTAATTAATATCGTCTAATTTTCAAACTAGTAACAGCTGCTTCAATGTCAATATAGATCTTATTTTGAGCATTTTCAAAATTATCGGTCTGATATAATCCCCTTTCAAGTCGGGTGAACCCATCAAAATTCTTTGAAGAAAGCACGGTTTGAGTAGTAAGTTCGCAGCCGGCATCTTCAGGTATGGCAATGGTGATTGAGGACGCTCCGGATTCAATTTTCACATTTGTTTTTGCATAAAGACTTCCTAATTTAAGATGTGTTGAAGATGCACCTCCCTGAATGTCAATATTTCGGGTTTTATATTTGCTTAAATCCAGTTCGATTTTAGCGGCACCACATTCAAGGTTGATGTTCCAAACCGGATTATCGTTCAGTTGAAGATCAACATCATTTATCAGCCTTTTCATTCTGAAATGTGAATTCTGCATTTCAAATTTAAGGTATTGATGGTTGCCATCTTTATTTGTGGAGAAAACATAAGGGCCAATATTCCCATCTTGCCGGAAATCAACTAAATTATCTGTGTTTCCCCTGATAATGAATTCACCGGCTACTGCCTCGATATCCAAAGTTGCCTCTTCAATGTCAGTCGAGTAAGGTTCAAAAAAACTTTGATCGCCTCTTTTATATTCTCGTACATAATCATCTTTATCCCCAAAGTGCCAGCTATAACGATAGGATCGTCCTTGATACAAAGAAGTATTTGTTAAAAGCAAGGTAATGGTGACAGCAAGAAGGATTAAGGTAAGTACGATTTTTATCGCGTTTTTTATAGGAAGCAAAGTAATTCCAATTAAAACAAGCAACATGGGCCAAAGCCTGAAAATGCCCCACCAATTGAAATTTAGAAAATCAAAATTGCTAAGAATAAATATAACGCCGAGCGCAACTAAAATTCCGCCCCAGAATAAATTACTGTTTTTCATCTGTTTATGTTTTATTTTTTGTTTTATCGTAACCGGATTTGATCATTACTATACCTGCAACGAGCAGGATGATAGGCCATAAATCTCCAAAATCCACGCGGGGAATAAACCTTTCGGCTAAGAAAATCAAGCCTAAAGTGATTAAAATTAATCCGGCAATTAAACTACCATCATTCTTGTTTTTATCCCATGGCTGTTTCGGGTTGAAATTTTCATTTTTACCCTTATCAATATTTTCTGTTTCCATATGATTGAAATTATTTGGTTGGTTATAATAAGTTGTTATTCCGGTTGGAAGTGCAATCCATAAAATAAGATAAATCAGAACACCGCCACCGCCAAATAGTGCAGCAACTACAAATAGTATTCTAATGATGGTTGGATCGGTGTGCATGTGGTCAGCAATTCCTGCTGCAACACCACCTATAACATGCTGATTAGTGCTTCGGTATAATCCGCTACGATGATTTTCCATAATATTTAATTTTCGATGGATAACAAATATACAAAATGATTAGCCAAATGGTCAATAACCTCATTTATTGTATTGACGCAAAAATGGGAAATAAATTACATTATTTTCATTTTATTTATGCTTTTTGGGAAGATAACAGCTTTTTCGTTTCCCAAACATTCGATAACGTGATCGGGCAACAAAATCATATAGCATATCCAATTGCTTAACAGGTATGATTTTAAAAATGAAAAAAATTCTTAAAAAGCCACCCAGATATTTAATGATCTGGAAAATTGCACTTGTCTTAACAAAATATTGACCATTCTGAAAAACGATAATACTGTCCATGCTCAATAAATCTTTTGGAATTTTCCCCGAAATGCCATTGCTCAAGCCGATAAATGTTAGTTTGTCACCTTTATCTAACCAATTCAAAAGTTGAATTGTGTTGCTACATAAATAACAATAATCATCAAAATATACAATCATATCATTCATATATAACTAATTGAAAAATAATAATATGGCAATAATTTACCATATTATTTTCAATATTATTAGAATTAGCTTAAAATCATTAATCCTATTTTTTAAATTGGATAAGTTTTATTAAATTTATGGTATAAGTTTGATCTGCAATAGGATTAAAGTTCACCCAAAGATTTTTAATTAAAATTATAATGAATTCAGGAAAAATAAAAATTGAAAACGGAAAATTAATCGTCCCAAATAATCCAACGATTCCTTACATAGAAGGAGATGGGACCGGCCCGGATATTTGGGCTGCTTCTGTACGTGTGTTTGATGCTGCTATTGAGAAAGCTTATGGTGGCGATCGGAAAATTAATTGGCTGGAAGTATATGCCGGAGAGAATTCATTTAACCGCACCGGTGAATGGTTGCCACAGAAAACCCTAGATGCATTTATTGAATATTTAGTTGGAATAAAAGGCCCGTTAACCACCCCAATTGGAGGCGGGATTACTTCATTAAATGTTGCTTTACGACAAAAACTCGACTTATATGTTTGCTTGCGACCTGTGAAATATATCACAGGTGTTCCTTCCCCTGTAAAACGACCAGAAAATGTCGATATGGTAATTTTCAGGGAAAATACAGAAGATATTTATGCGGGAATTGAGTGGGCCGCAGGTACTGAAAATGCAAAAAAAATAATCCGTTTTTTACAGGAAGAGATGAAAGTAGATAGTATCCGTTTTCCTGAAACTAGTGGAATTGGAATCAAACCGGCTTCAAAAGAAGGGACCTACCGTTTGGTAAAAGCTGCGCTTGAATATGCTTTGCTGGAAAACAGGAAATCGTTAACCATCGTTCATAAAGGTAATATTATGAAATATACCGAAGGTGCCTTTAAAAAATGGGGATTTGAAGTTGCAGTTACTGAATATCGCGATAAAGTTGTTACCGAACGAGAAAGTTGGATCATTGGAAATAAAGATAAAAGTCCGGATTTGAGTATCGAGGATAATGCCAAAATGATTGATCCGGGCTACCATATGATGGTTGATGCTCAGAAAAAAGAAATACAGGCTGAGGTTGAATCTGCACTGAAATTAATGCCAACACACGGCAACGGACAATGGAAACAGAAATTGCTTATTCGGGACTCAATTGCTGATATTACACTTCAGCAAGTGCTTACAAGGCCTACTGAATTTGAAGTAATTGCTACCATGAACCTGAATGGCGATTATCTGTCGGATGCTTTGGCAGCGCAGGTTGGAGGTATTGGCATTGCTCCCGGAGCAAATATTAATTATATAACGGGCCATGCCATTTTTGAAGCAACTCATGGAACTGCTCCTAAATATGCCGGTTTGGATCAGGTTAACCCGGGTTCGGTAATTCTTTCAGGAGGAATGATGTTGAAATATATGGGCTGGGATAAAGCTCACGATTTGATATGGGATGCTTTAGTGAAAACCATCGCCCAAAAAAGAGTTACCTATGATTATCACCGCATGATGGATAATGCAAAATTGCTTAAATGCTCAGAGTTTGGCGATGCCATCATTGAAAATATGTAGATAAAATTTGATAAGAATTTAATTAAGAGAAGAACAAATGACAAGTTTAAAAGAAAAGCTTTACCAAAAAATTCAGGAACACCGCCCTAGAATTGAAAGACTCAATAATGAGTTTGGTGATGTAGTTGTTGATCAGGTGACCATTTCGAAACTCCTTGGAGGGATGAGAGGGCTAAAGAGTTTGATCACTGATATTTCATACTTAGATCCTAATGAAGGAATCAGGTTTAGAGGATACAAACTTGAAGAAGTTTTTGAAAAATTGCCAAAACCAAAAGGGGCGGATATGCCCTATGTTGAAGGTTTGTTTTATTTACTATTAACCGGAGATATTCCAACCGAAGCAGAAGTAACCGAGGTTGTTGATGAGTTTGCAAAAAGAAGAATTTTACCAAGGTATATATACGAACTTATTGATGCTTTTCCTTGTTGTAGTCATCCAATGACTATATTCTCATCTGCCATTATTTCAATGCATCGTGAATCTTTTTTCACAAAAAAATATATTGCCGGAATACCTAAGGCCGATTACTGGGACCCAATGTACGAGGACTCATTAAACCTGCTTGCAAAACTTCCGGAAATAGCAACTTATATCTATGCTAAATTATATCGCGATGGGAACAGGATTCAATCCAACCCTAACTTAGATTTAGGTGGCAACTTTGCATTTATGATGGGCAAAGGAAAGCCTTATGATGATGTAATCAGAATGCACTTTATTCTACATAGCGATCATGAGGCCGGAAACGTTAGTGCTCATGCAGGGCATCTTGTGGCAAGTTCTTTGTCGGATATCTATTTGTCTATTTCAGCAATGGTAAATGGATTGGCAGGGCCACTTCATGGATTGGCAAGTCAGGGCGTTTTGAAATGGTTACAAGATTTAAGGGAAAAGATGGGTGGAGCCATTCCAACTGAGGCAGAGATGAAGCAATTTGTTTGGGAGACATTAAATTCAGGCCAGGTTATTCCCGGATTCGGGCACGCAGTTTTAAGAAAAACCGACCCGCGTTATTTATTGCAACGTGAGTTTAGCCTTAAACATTTAAAAGATGATGACTTGTTTAAATATGTTGACATGCTTTATAAGGTTGTTCCTGATATTTTATTAGAGCATGGTAAAGCAAAAAATCCATGGCCTAACGTTGATGCTCAATCCGGTATTATACAATGGCATTATGGTTTGCAAGAGTATGATTTTTATACTGTACTTTTCGGTGTCGGAAGATCGATAGGTATTTGTGCAAACATTATTTGGGACCGGGCACTTGGTTATCCGTTGGAGCGGCCAAAATCATTAACAACGGATATGCTTGAAGAAATTGCCGGAATAAAGCCTAACGCAAAACCGGCGGCTGAACCTATAGAATAAAGCTCTATTTTGAATATAGAATATAAGGATTTTTGATCAAACAAATTGAGTTTTCATTGCCTGCATTTCGCAGGGGTTATCATTTGATAACAGATGCTGTTGAGGAAATTCTGCAGGAACTTCCTCAACAGGGCATTCTAAATTTATTCATCAAACATACATCAGCAGCGCTTACAATTAATGAGAATGCAGACTCCTCGGTGAGGATCGATTTTGAAACCATTCTGAATAAACTTGTTCCGGAAAATTCATTTGATTACAGGCATAATATGGAAGGAAGCGACGATATGCCTGCCCATATTAAGGCATCCCTGATGGGAAGTTCTGTTAATATACCGATAAGTAATCATAAATTAAACCTTGGAACCTGGCAGGGAATTTATTTGTGTGAATTCAGGAATAATGGTGGTTCACGAAAAATGATCGCGACTATCTATTTTTGATCAAAATCCGGATTCATCAATGGGAACTCAACAACAAACATTGCGCCTCTGTTTTTAACATTCTCGCACCATACCTTTCCTTTAAGTGCACATACATATTTTTTAACGATGGCCAACCCAAGACCAACATTTGAATCCACTTTTTGTGTTTCATTTTGACGCTGATAAATTTCAAAAATTGAATTAGGATTTTCTTTGGGAACCCCGGGCCCCTCATCAATAATTTCAAGATGAATAACTTTGTCTTTTATAAGCAAATTAATGTCAATCCCACTTGAAATTGGGGCAAACCTAAAAGCATTTGAAAGTAAATTATCAACAATTTGATGCATGTAAACCTCATTCAACTTTGCATGGCATCGGCAAAGATTTAAATTGATCTGGAGGTTTTTTCGGGTGGTGACCAAATTGAAATTGATTAAAACTTCTTTGACCAAACCTGAAATTTCGATCGTTTCTGTCTTTAGACTGTATGTTTTAGATTCAATACGATTAATATTTAGTAATTCATTGATCATTTTGTTAATGCGGTTCAATGAGTTTTCAACGATGGTGGTGTATTCCTGTTGTAATTCGCTTATCTTCTCTTCTTCCTTAATGAGGTCGATCAAGCATAAACTACTAGTCAATGGATTTTTAATGCCATGCACTACCACGCTTAATAAGTGGTTCTTTTCTTCATTTAAATTTAAGAGATCATAATTCTGTTCCTCCAATAAATCTTTCTGCTTAGAAATGCTTTGATGCTGAAGCTCGATCTCATCTTTTTGTTTTTGAATTTTCAGATAACTTTTTGAAAGCTTTTCTTCAAGCATATTCATGCTGCGCATTCTGTTTACCAGCACTTTCAGAACACCCTTAATGATTTCTTTCTTTTCAAAAATGATTTTAAAAAAATCATCCTGCGAAAGCATTAGTAAATCGCTTGGTTCTTCGGCAGTTACAGAAGCAGAACGGGTTTCTTCATCAATTAATGAATATTCTCCAAAAACACTGCCAGGGCCAAGTTTTGTGAGTACATGATTGCCGTCGTGAACTCGGACTTTACCATTAACAATGATGTACATTGAATTACCCATATCCCCTTTATGGATGATAACCTTTTCCTGTCGGGCATGTTTTTCGACCAGGGCACTCGCAATTTCATTGAGTACATCTGCTCCCGTATCTGAAAAAATGTGGGTATTTTTAAGGATATTGATACGATCCTCTAAAACTTGATCCTTTTTTGATTTGGTCATTTGGTGCAAAATTGACGGATAAAATTAAGGAGCTTGAGTTATTCATGCAAATATAAACCAAAGATTGTTTATAAAACCCTTAATAAAACCCTGAAGTTTTTGTGAACTTAATAATTTCAGGGAAAAATGCCCTGAATTCTCTTTCAAAATCCAAATAATGTGCCTTAAGTTCATCTACTGCCTCATCCATCCTGGAATGATTATTAGTTCGTCGCGACATTCCGCCAAATACCCGATTCAAATCTTTAAAGTTTGAATAGTTTACCAACCAGTTTTGAGCAATCATAAAAGGCAACAATCGTTTCGAACGAGGAGGCAATAACTTAAAATTATGAATCAGTAAATGATAGGCCCTTGCAACAAATTCCTTTAAATCCTGATCATGATACTCATTCCAGAATTTAGCTAAAAAGTGATCGTAATAAATATCTACAATAACGCCTGAATATCTGAAATATTTTGGATAAAGACGCTCACAACTAGTTTTAAATATGGGATGTTGGTCGGTAAACCGATCAATCTCACGATGAAATAAAATCCCTTTTTGTACGCCTTCCGAATAGGAATAAAATATCTTTCCTTTTACTGCATCTGCAATAAAGTTGCCGAGTATAATTTCCTCTTTTTGTGGCGAAAGATATAGATGGGCCAAAAAGTTCATGATAGTTAAAACAATGCTAAAGTACAAATATTGTGCATATTTTAGAATGAATTTATGCTACCTCTATAAAGCTTGCCTTCGGAAAAAAAAGATTAATTTTGCATTGAAGATTTCATTATTCAGATATAGAAATTAAATAAGAATTTATGCAAAAGTTATTATTATTGGGAGATGAGGCCATTGCTCAAGGAGCTATTGATGCAGGTATTTCAGGGATTTATGCATATCCGGGGACACCTTCAACAGAGATCACGGAGTTTGTGCAAAAATCGAAAGAGGCTAAAGAAAAGGGAATTCGATCAAATTGGTCGGCCAATGAAAAAACAGCTATGGAATCAGCTTTGGGCATGTCGTATGCCGGAAAACGGGCCATGGTTTGCATGAAGCATGTTGGATTAAATGTGGCAGCCGATTCTTTTATAAATTCTGCTATCACAGGCTCAAATGGGGGATTAATCATTGTTTCGGCCGACGATCCATCCATGCATTCTTCGCAAAACGAACAAGATTCACGTTTCTATGGTGATTTTGCATTTATACCAATATTAGAGCCATCAAATCAACAGGAAGCTTATGATATGGTAAAGTATGGGTTTGAATTATCTGAAAAAATGAGAATTCCGGTACTATTCAGAATTACTACACGTTTGGCTCATTCCCGGGCAGGAGTCATCCGAACTCAAAGCAGGAAGCAAAATCAAATTAAACTGCCTGATAATTTAAAGCAGTTCATCCTATTGCCTGCAATAGCCCGAAAACAATATAAAGAATTATTGGCCAAACAAGTAGATTTAAAAGCAGAAGCAAGAAATTCAGGTTTTAATACGTATATTGATGGAGCGGATAAAAAACTGGGAATTATTACCTGTGGAATTGCCTATAATTATTTGATGGAAAATTTTCAGGGAATTGACGTTCCTCATCCGATCCTAAAAATAGGACAATATCCTATTCCTGAGGAATTGGTTGAAAAATTGTACGATGCCTGCGATGAATTATTAATTCTGGAAGATGGTTATCCATTGGTTGAACAGGCTATTAAAGGAATACTTAATAAGGGTAAAAAAATTAAAGGAAGATTAGACGGGACCATTCCACGCGATGGAGAATTAAACCCTAATATTGTTGCTGTTGGTTTAGGTAAGGAAGATACCAAAGGTGAAAATATTCCTGACTTTGTAGCCGGGAGACCACCCTCACTTTGCAAAGGTTGCGGTCATAATGATGCTTTTCTGGCAATAAATGAAGCACTTTTAAAATACTCAAAAGGACGGGTTTTTTCGGATATCGGTTGTTATACTTTGAGTGCGCTCAAGCCTCTCGAATCTATCAACTCATGTGTTGATATGGGAGCCTCAATTACAATGGCAATGGGAGCTGCCGATGCGGGTTTGATTCCTGCGGTTGCCGCAATTGGCGATTCTACTTTTACTCATTCGGGAATGACAGGTTTGCTTGATGCAGTCAATAATAATTCTCCTATTACTGTTTTAATTCTGGATAACTCGACTACCGGAATGACCGGTGGGCAAAAATCATCTGCACTGGGAAAAATTGAGGCAATTTGCATAGCTCTGGGTGTTGAAAAAGATCATATCCGGGTACTTAAACCATTGCCAAAACAACACGAAGAAAATGTTAAAGTAATAGCTGAAGAGTTAGAGTATAAAGGTGTTTCGGTGATCATCCCACGCAGGGAGTGCATACAAACCCTTAATAAAAGAATGCGGCAAAAACATAATGCAAAAAATTTGGAAGTATAAATTAGAACAACAATAATATAATGATGAAAAAGGATATCATACTTGCAGGTGTTGGAGGACAAGGAATACTATCTATTGCCGCAACCATCGGAACAGCAGCCATAGATTTAAATCTACAATTAAAACAGGCGGAAGTTCACGGAATGAGCCAAAGGGGAGGGGATGTACAATCGCACCTTCGATTATCTTCAAACCCTATTGCTTCTGATCTGATTCCGCAAGGCAAAGCAGATTTGATTATTTCTATCGAACCCATGGAATCGTTGAGATATCTGCCTATGCTATCAAAAGATGGTTGGATCATTGCAAATACACAACCCTTTATAAATATTCCAAATTACCCTAATCTGGAGCAAATCATCGAAAAAATTAAATCAATACCGAATCATATTGCCATAAATGCTGACGAAATTGCAAAAGAAATTGGTTCTGAACGTTCGGCAAATATGGTAATTTTAGGCGCCAGCGCTCCCTTTCTGGATATTGAAATAAGTACGCTCGAAAAAGCCATCCGCACTATTTTCGGTGGCAAAGGAGAGGAAGTGGTGCAGCTCAATTTAAAAGCATTTAGGGCAGGTTTAAATTTTTCTATGATTAATAAATAATTGAGGTCGCAGCATTTGTTCAAAAATTGTACTTTAGCTTTTTTTCTGCTAAATAAGATTGCTATGCGTATTTATCTCATTTTATTTATTGTAGTATTTTCAAGTGCCGCAATGGCACAGGACATTAAGCCCCAAAATAAAGACCTGACACGGATCAATGTCATTAATAATGTCATGGATCAGTGGCATAAAGCTGCTGCTAATGCTGATTTTGAGGCGTTCTTTGCATGCATGGATGGTGATGGGTATTATATTGGAACAGATGAATCGGAGAAATGGACCATAAAAGAATTTAAAGCTTTTTGTAAGCCCTATTTTGATCGTGGTTCGGCATGGGATTTTAAGCCTTTTGATAGAGGGGTTTACTTTAATAAGAAAAAAAATATTGCCTGGATTGATGAAAAACTGGATACCTGGATGGGGGTTTGTCGTTCGTCGGGCGTGCTTATAAAAACCAAAGATGGTTGGAAAATTAAACATTATCAATTATCGGTTACTGTTCCGAACGATATCGTGCGGGATTTTATCCAACTGGTTAATCAGTATAAAACTAAACAGACTAAATAGTTAGCTTAATGAATAAAAGACTTAAAGAGGTTGTCATATTAATCATTGCAGGATTAACCATCATAATTAGTGTTCACTTTTGGCAGAGAAATAAAGAATCTGGGTTGCAATATGAAGAAATTCCAATAGTTTTTGAACCTACTATAAAATATGGCATCGTCATCGACTCATTTGAAGTAGTAAAAGATCAGATTAAAAGAAATGAATTTCTGGCAGACATACTCCTTTCATATAATGTTGATTATTCAAAAATTGATTTGGCCGTAAAAATGGCAAGGCCTGTTTTTGATGTTCGTCGAATTCGTGCAGGTCATCATTATTCAGTTTTTATAAGCACCGATTCAAAACAAAGTGTTCAGTATTTTATTTATGAAGATAGCCCAACCTCTTATATTGTATTTGATTTGAGAGACACTGTTCATGTCCATGCTGGTGAAAAAGAAGTACAAATACGTATGAGTGAAATTGAAGGCAAAATTACATCTTCACTTTGGAATTCACTGGTTGAAAATAATGGCGATCCAAATTTGGCTAACGAACTTTCAGAAATTTATGCATGGACCATTGATTTTTTTGGTATTCAAAAGGGAGATTATTATAGAGTAATTTTTGAAGAACTTTATGTGGATAATAAAAAAATTGGTCTAGGCAATGTGCATGCTTCATTATTCAATCATATGAAAAGTTATCATTATGCATTTTATTTTATCCAAGATAGTATAGGTGATTATTTTGATGAAAATGGCGGGAGTTTAAGAAGGGCATTCCTGAAGGCTCCATTAAAATTTAAACGAATCAGTTCAAAATTTTCCAATAGTCGTTTGCATCCCATTTTAAAAATAAGAAGAGCGCATCATGGTGTGGATTATGCAGCTCCAACAGGAACACCGGTTCATTCAATTGGGGATGGAGTAATTGTGGAGATGAAAAGGACCCGAGAAGGTGGCAATCAGTTAAAAATCAAACATAATGGTACATATTCTACTGCTTACCTTCATCTTTCAGGATATGCTAAAGGGATTAGAGTAGGTAAAAAGGTCAGACAGGGTGAACTTGTTGCCTATGTCGGATCGACCGGTTTATCAAGTGGCCCACACCTTGATTTTCGCTTTTATCGAAACGGAAATGCCATCGATCCTCTTAAAGTGGAATCACCTCCGGTTAATCCTGTAGATCCTCTTAATCTTGAAAGTTTTAAGCAATTGGTAAATAATTACATGGAATTGCTATTAAAGGATCACGATCAAGCCGAATTGGAATACCCAAATGTTAAATAATATTAATACCCTTTCAAGTATTTCCAAATTGTAGTAGAATAAGGAGCAAATTGGCATAGCTCTATCATTATTTTCCTTAATTTTACATATGCTAACTTGCTAGATTATTATTAACCTATTTATTTGTGTTATTATGAAAAAAGGTATTGAAAAAATAGCTGTTCAAATTATGTTGAGTATCTCACTTATACTGATTGCAGGGACTATTTTCGGTCAGGACATGTTCAATCATCAATCTTATGGTAATTTTTTAATTAATCAGGAAAAAATGGGATTACAACGTTCAATTTTAAACGTGAGTGATATTGAGGGATCCCCATATCTTGATAAAACATTTATTAAGGGCAGTGTAATTACCCGTGACAGTATACAATACCAAAACGTTCCATTGCGGTATAATATTTATAATGATGAATTTGAATTTCAGGTGAATGAAGAGAAATACCTCACAATTTCAGATCCGGCATCAATGTTGCAAATTAGCATTGAAGATGCTGTTTTCATTTATTTAAAAAAAGATAATAAATATGGATATTATCAGTTGCTCAATGATGATAAAGTAAAATTATTACTGTGTTATAATGTTAAATTCCGGCAAGCTAATGTGTCAAATGGGATAAATCAGGCAAGGCCTCCTAAATTTAACAGAGGGAGTGATACTTATTATCTTCAAATTGGATATAACGAGCCTCAACAAATTAAAAATAAGAAAGACATTGATCTTATTTTTAAATCTCAGAATAGTGCAATTAAAGAGCTTATCAAAAGGGAGAAGATAGATTTACATAAGGAAGGTGATTTGCTTAAGTTTGTCAAGCTGTTAAATAAATCTGATTTGATTAATTAATGTAATTATTATTTAGTTTTTGAGATTATATACATTCCTATCTGCATTTTTTTAATCCTATTGGAGGTAATTGGGTAAACTATAGTCGTTCATATAAGAACTTTCAAAAAATGCCCCTGGAAGATCTGATTTTACTGAGATGGTGTTTAAAAATTGGTGTCACGGGATAATTTAGGTCCTGTTATGGTGCATATCCACAATAAAATCCCGTCAGGGATTGAATTTGGGTAGCAAATTGAACCGTTAATCCGTGTTTTCAGTCCCGTCCGGGATGGAAGGTCGCCCACAAATGAACATTCTACGCATATCCTCAGGGTATCCCTATGTGGATAATTGAAGATATGATAATACCGGTTCGTTTTTGCCTATCTATTAAAATATGATATCAACCTGATATTTAAGACTGTATTATTTGGTAAATACCAGCAAAAAGAAAAGCTCAAGGCAATTCGCCTTGAGCTTTTCTTTATAATATAAACTTACAGTTTTAGTTTACACCGGTACGTTTATCCCAGAATAATTGTTTTCCCCAATAGTAGTCAACAATACCAGCAGCTGCCGGTGCAATGCTGGCACCATTTAAGGTAAATTCATTATTTGGATAAGGCTCCCGGAATGGTTGTCGGTTATGACCTGGGAATACTGAACCAATAGCTGCAGGCATTACAGGAAAATCTGTTCTGCGGTTTTCGGCCCATAATTCTTGACCTTGTTTGAATAAGGCAATCCATTTTTGTAACCAGATTTTGGTTTTATTGTTATAAACCGTATTGTTATCCCAAGCAACTTCTGCTTTAGTCATATAAGCTGCTAAAGAAGCTGTCATCCCGGTTTCTTCAAAACTAGCTGCTACTCCTGCCTCATAAGCTGTTTTTGCAGCACTTGCATTTCCAGCTAATAAGTAAGCTTCTGCTTTGATAAACTCTTGTTCAGAAAAACGTAGGAAATATGAATAACCTGCATAATCGTTACGATATTTTGTTCCGATTCTGGAAATGTCATTTACGTTGAATGCATTGTTTGGTGCACCTTCCGGAGCTCCTCTATAGTTACCTGAAGTATTCGTCCTTGCATAAACAGGAAGTCTAGGATCAGCTAATGCTAACATCATATCAATAAAGGTCTTAGCCATACCATGATCATCACGAGTGTCGTTATCACTTGCCCATGGCTCTTTGTAAGGAGCAACACCTGGCCACTTAAGTTTAGCCTCTTCAGCATTATTTGCAAATAGAGGGTAAGTTGCCGGGGCAGCCAGAACCTTATTTAATTCAGCAAGATTCTGGGTTCTGATTGCTAATCGTAAATGAAGTGCATTACAAAATTTTTGCCATTTCTTAGCATTGTTACCATATAGAAAATCACCGGCACCTAATACATTAAGAGCAGAAGGAGGTGAATTAAATAAAGTATTAGCCTTCTCAATTTTAGTAAACAAATCAGCATAAATAGCAGCAGCATCGTCATAAGCTGGTGTTAGGTTAGCTTCTGTTTCAGCTGTAATCGCTTCAGAATAGGGAATGTCACCCCATTTATCAACAGCCTGTTGCCAGTTATAAACCGATAATGTTAGTGCCGCAGCTTCAGCATACTTATTTTCAGTTGCTTGAGCTTTGCCTATTACTTTTTGTAAGTCTATCTGAATACGATAATAATTACTAAAATCACCTTCAAGTATACCGGGACGGAAATTGTATCTGGCTTCGTCTATATAAGCAATTTTTGTTACATGTCCTGCATAGCTTAAACTACTATTCATTTGGTTCCACGAATCGTAGAAAGCTAATCCTGTAGTTGCAATGGCATTAGCCAATAAGTTGGTCATCGGACCATCAGTAGGGTTATTGGGGTCAGTGTTCATTTCCTCCCAATCCTTGGTGCAAGATGAGATAAAAATCAACGCAGTTAGCACCAATGTTATGTTAAAATATTTTCTTTTCATAATTTGAATTTTAAATGTTAGTGGTCAAAAATTAAAAAGTTGCTACAATTTTAAACCCGATTGTACGTGAAGTCGGTAATTGATTTGACTCCTGACCTATACCAGATGTACCTACTCCAAATCCTGTTTCCGGATCAATTACACAATTGTTGGATTTATGTACCCATAATAAGGCTACGTTTCGAGCATAAGCAGAAAGGCTGATTTTTTGAATACCAGGAATTTTGTTAACAAATTTAACAGGTAAATCATAACCTAATGATATCTCACGTAACTTAATAAAAGAACCATCAATAACACTGAATTCATGTAATTTGTACATGTTCGCATAAAAATCATTTGCAGAAAGCCTGATATCATTTACACTTCCATCTGCTTTTACAAATTTCTCATCAGTCATCACATTTTGACCGGCAATAACTCCATCCTCACGAATAGTTCCTTGTGCTGTTTCGGCGAGAACGCCTGAATAAACACCAAACATTTTTGTAACAGAGAATATATCACCACCTTTACGACCATCAATTAACATATATAAATTCACTCCTTTATAACTGAACATATTTGAAACACCCCAGTTAAAGTCGGCAGAAATATTTCCTATAACCTGATCTGTTCCGGTTCTTTCAGGGAATCCATCATCATCAACAATAATAGCACCATTGTCATCCCTTAAGAATTTTGCACCTACCATTTCACCATAGGTTCCACCGGGAATAGCTTGCACGGTCATTGACCATGAAGAGCTAAGTTGGTATTTTTGTAAATCTTCGTAAAGTGAAATTACAGTATTGTCATTTTTTGCATATTTAACCTGCATGGTCCAGTT
The DNA here is from genome assembly GCA_018816945.1 of Bacteroidota bacterium. Classification (NCBI taxonomy): domain Bacteria; kingdom Pseudomonadati; phylum Bacteroidota; species Bacteroidota bacterium. Next base: position 131,305 of record JAHIVC010000010.1, read on the forward strand.
AAAACCATCACCTTTTGATTTTACGATATCACCGTATAAAGCCAACTCAATACCTTTGTTTTGAAGTTCACCTGCATTGATCCATTTAGTACTAAAACCGGTTGCTCTTGAAACTTCAATGGCCATGATTTGATCAGAGGTGTTTTCTTTATAGTAAGTAAGATCAAGTCCTAATCTGTTTTGGAAAAACTTAAGTTCCAAACCTGCTTCGATAGCTTTTTTCCTTTCAGGCTTTAAGTCGGCATTTGCCAATGATCGCATAAAACCATAACGGGTTGTTCCGGCCCAGGCACTACTAGTAGCTGAATAATAACCAGCCAAAGTATAAGGATCGGCATCACCTCCAACTTCGGCATAACTGGCACGAACTTTTCCAAAGGAAAGAATAGTAGGATCAACTTTTACTAAATCAGTAAAGATCAAACCAACATTTCCTGAATAGTATGAATAACTATTATTCGCTGTTGGAAGTGTAGAACTCCAGTCATTACGGAAAGTAGCTCCAAAGAATAAAAAGTCTTTGTAAGAAGCATCTGCCTGAGCATAGATACTGTTTGTTTCTTTGTTCGATAAATACATATCAGCAGTAGGAGTTCCTTTTACGTTGCTAATATCGAAAAAGTTAGGAACAGTAAGTTCTGAAGCACTAATTAATTGGTAATTGTAATATTCACTTCGATAATTAGCTCCAATAAGACCGGTGATTCTGATATCTTTTGAAAGCTCTTTATCAATGTTTAAGGTTAAATCAGCATTTTTTGAAAGATCAATTCTTGTTGTTTGACTGAAATTTCCACCATTCTTCTTGTTTTGGTTCGATTGGTTGTAAATAACCGATTTTCGGAAATCAGTTGAATAATCTGTCCCAACTCTTAAAGCAACATTCATCCAATCCGTGATGTCATATTTGAAATCCACGTTACCGAATAATCTGTCTTTGTCACGTGAATTTGTGTTTTTATAAACGGTCCAATAAGGATTGTTATGATAGTAATATCCCCAGGCATAAGGTTTACCAAAAGCATCGAGTTTGTCCCAGTTTTCTTTCAATGGTTGAATATCAACCTGACGGCCAAACCAACTACCTAATGACTGAAGTATATTGCCAGCACTATAACCTTGAGCCGGAAGGTTATCACTTACGGTTTTAATATAACTAGCTGAAGCATTTACGCTGAATTTACTGGTTACCTTCATGGATGTGCTTACGGTAAAAGTATTCTTTTTTTGATCTGTATTAGGAATGATACCGGTTACATCATTATTAGTATAAGAAAATCGTGAAACTGATTTATCAGATCCTGTAGTGATCGTTATATTGTGAGATTGATTGAAACCTGTTTCGAAGAAATCCTTAACATTATCAGGATGAGAAATCCAGGGTGTTGGAGTGTAAACAGGCTTACCATTTGCATCTAAAGTATAAGGAGAGTTAAATTGGTTGAATTTTAACCCGATATCAAGTCGAGGGCCCCAACTTTCGTCCCAAGCGTCATTTACTCCACCCCAATTACCATCATAATAATTAAATGATTCGTTCTCAGCATATTCCTGATAAGATGAATAAACACCGGGATGAGCTAATTGAAACTGTTTGAATGTATATTCATCTCCGCCTGTAGCTTGTCCATATTTGTTCTGATAGTCAGGTAATATAGATAATCGGTCTATCCCAATATCGTAAGTGTATTGAATCCCAATACCTTTTTTAGAAAGAGCACCTTTTTTTGTTGTAATAATAATTACTCCATTTAAAGCACGACTACCATAAATAGCTGCAGCAGCAGCACCTTTTAATACAGTCATTGACTCAACGTTATTAGGGTCAATATCCATTGCACCGTTACCATAGTCGGCAGAACCAGAACCAACACCTGTTGAAGAGTTGTTCATTGGAGTTCCATCAACTACGAATAAAGGCTGGTTGTCAGTTCGCATTGAACTGTTACCACGGATATTTACACGAGCAGAAGCACCTACGGCTCCCGAAGCAGTAACAATTTGAACACCGGCCATTTTTCCGGATAATGCGGAAATTACGTTTGTTGGCCTTGTGTGCATTAAATCGTCGCCACTAACTTCATCAATAGAATATCCAAGTGTTTTCTTCTCCCGAGAAATACCGAGAGCAGTAACAACTACTTCATCCATAAGTTTGACGTCTGGATCCATAACAACGTTTACTACGGTTGATGTTCCAATTGCAACATCTTTCGTGAGCATTCCAACAAATTGGAATCGTAAAGTAGTGTACTCTGCATTTAAAGTTAGAGTATACTTACCATCGAGATCAGTTGTTATACCAATTGTAGTACCAGGTACAATAACAGTTACTCCTGGAATTGGCAAACCATCTTCAGCACTGGTAACAGTACCAGTAATTACTTTTGTTTGCGCATTAGCCACTCCTATGCTCATAAGAAAAAACAAGCATGTTAGCCAAATTGTAAATTTTCTCATAATTAAAAAATTTGGTTAATAAATAATTTGGTTCATAAATTGTTTGCTACATGATAAGTTTTCACATCCAACGATTTTACTTACATATAGTAGTATTTGAGGGTGCAAAGTAGGAAATTAGCTAGTAATTAACAAAAAATTAACAAAAAAAATAACTAATTGTAACTATTTAGTTTAATTATAAATGGAGGTATTCGGTATTTGGAACCTTGTAAATAACTGAATAAAAGTATTTAACACCATTCAAATAATGATTTGATGTATTTTTTAAGTGATTAATAATTAATTAATAGTTTATTGATTATTTTAGTTAGTGATCGATTTATCGAGTTGGTAAGAGATTATCAAAAAAAAGAAGATTTTCAGATGTTTACAAAAATGACTAAAAAAGCTGACAAACATAAATTCAATACAATTAACAACAGCATATGTTGAAGGAAATGGTTCCCGAATTATAACCTAAAGAAGGGGATCAACTTCCTGCTATAATAAAAGGAATATAATTATTAGAACTACTTTCTTTTTATCAATTTGTAAAACAAAAGCAATTTCTAATAAAACGCTTAGATCATGAAATATAGATTATTCATCATTAATCTTATTTAAACTTTTTAAAAAATTTCATTATATTTACACATTATCACATTAACCAAGTTATTATACAATGAAAAAAGAAGTTCTATTTCTCTGTTTTCTGATTTTAGGCAGTTTAAGTTTTGCTCAAAGCGTTAAAGTTGAAGTCCCCCGAGGTATGCGTACTGAAGCCACAGATATTATTGATGGAGTTACTACTCATAACTATACTGCGAAAAGCAAGATCCCAATAAATGGCATTCCATTTTTACATGAGAATTTTACAAGTGGAGTTTTAGAACTTTATGATGGCAGCAAATCCGAAGAAGTACTTTTACGTTACAATATTTCAAAAGATTTATTTGAAATTCTTAGAAATAATGATACGCTTACTTTGAATCGTCCGTATGCTGTAAAATATGTTTATTTTGATGATAAGGTGTTTATTTTTGACCCAAAGCTAAGAGAAGATGCAGAAAGAATTTTTAATGGTTATTTTCAATTAAGAGTGGACGGAAAGCTATCTTTTTATATTAAACGACGGAAGGATTTATCTTATGACAGTTTTGCACAAAACTATCAAGGGGGTAGTGGGACAAAAGAGTATTATTACATTGATAAAATGAGTTTTGTTGGAAAAACAGCTGATGGGAAAGCATTTTTGATTACTTCAACCAAAAGTCTCTTAAACAATTTAAAAGATCACAAACCTGAAGTAAAAGCCTTTATTAAAGAAAATAAGATTAAGTTTAAAAAGGAAGAGGATATAGTTAGAGTGATTGAATATTATAATAGTTTGTGATAGGAATATTGCCGAAATTAGGACTATCTCATAAGGTGTGTAAGTAGAAAATATCGGGGGTTGCAACCCCCGTTTTTTGTTTAATCAAACAGTTCCTCGTGGCTTGCCGCGAGGTTTCCTATTACTCTCCCCTGAATATCAGGGGACCTGCCTCGCCGTCAGGCAGGGATGTCAGTCGAAAGACTGACAGAGGGGTGAAATAATGAAAATTCGGTTTTCAGCTTTTTGCTGAAATAAAGTTGGCGAAACCTGCCTGCCGCAGGCAAGTACCCCTTGGCTCTGCCACGGAGATAGTCAACTTTAAGAATTTTCTTTATTTTTAAAATTTACACAGTATGAAAAAGGAAGATATATTCGTGAAACTCAGATTTCAAAAACTTAGTGCATTGAAATCTGTAAGATGAACGCCTGCCTGCGCAGGCAGGTACTCCGATGCTTGCATCGTCAATAAAAAGAATTTCCAAATTGATACCTCGTCAGCTTGCTGCGAGGTAGTTCATTAAATGAGGATTTCCTCAATCAGTTCAAAACTGGAGAAGAACTCAATGATTTTTTGAGCCAACTCCAGAAACGCAGTATTGAAAAAAAACTAGTAGGCGAACTGATTTGTAAGCACGGCAGAACCGCCCTTTGGATGACGTCGGTGTAATTGTCATAGATCTCAAAGCTGATGTTGACAGTCATTAATTTGATCAAAAGAATTCAATAATATTTCAACCGCCTGTCTAAAACAATATCAAACAGCATATTTTGATTGTAATTTTATTAAGAAAAAATTTATTGAAATGTTAAAGGGGAATCTCAAAATTTGAGATTCCCCTTTTTAAAGAATTAAATAAAATTCTATTTTATGATGATATTTTTATCTTTTAACTACTTTTCTTAAAGGTGTTGTACCTTTAATTACAGCAGATTTTGTGCTTCCAGATAACGTGATATTAGCTGTTAAATATGCAACACCTCCAAGATAAGAAGCATAGGTTGCAGCCAAACCTTTTACATCACCAGGATAGTAAATATCATAATTGATCAATAAAGTAGGATTAGCACCACAATTAGTCCATTTACCGCTACCTTTTATTTCATAGTCATAAGGAGCACCGGCATAGGTGGTTGTGTAAATATATTGTCGTGGAATATCAACCAAGCCATTTCCTGTGACCGTCATATCAAAAGTTCCACCGGCAATAACCGCTTCACCCCAAAAATTATTCATAAAACCAACACTCATACCGGAAACGGCTAACTTCGTTCCATTAACGGCAGTTTTAATCTGACTTGAGTAGGTATAATCACCTTGTCCGTCAGTTCCAGACCAAGAACCTACTAAATCAGCAACTCCATTTGCAAGAGGACAAAATTCAATTCGTTTAATTTTATAAGTTAGTTGAATCGCTTTAGTGTTCGGATTATTATGCTCACCAGCATCCATATTCATTACAAATTTTATGGTTTGGCCAACAGGCATGTTTGCAGCAACTGTTGAAAAAGTAACTGCACCCGAAGTTTTACCAGCCGGAATAGTAATGCTATTCGCTGAAAGTGTATACATACTGGAAGTAAAAGTACTAGATGGGTCCAAAACAAGATTAACTGTAATATCCTGTGCTTGGGGAGTCCCCATCAAGACGACTGCAATCGAGCTTGTAACTTCTACTAATCCCCCTGCCTCGGTAACTCCAGTTTCAAATGTTTTAGAAGCATTTATAAACTGCAGGTAATAAGTTGCATTTGCATCAGGGGCATTGGTGTTTGCATCAAAGTATGTTATTTTATCGCACGCAACAAAAAGAGCTCCGACAACGATAAAAACAAACATTATTTTAAATATATTTTTCATAATTTTTTTGTTTTAATTTTTATTTAACGAAACCTCTTATCTATCCCACCAAAGTTTGTCACTAATCTGCACAGAAGGAACATTTGCACTGTTGTAATTAATTTCACTCTGAGCATATGGGAAACGTGTTGGGACTGCTGGAAGAACACCTCTGGGATGGGGTGTAATTGCAGGTAATCCTGTTCTTCTGTAATCTGCATAAGCTTGGTTCGTTCCAAAAGTAGCTATATACTTTTGTTTCATAATAAGCTCAAGTGTTACAGGAACTCCGGTAATGTTAGCGGCTAACCAACTAGCATTAGCCGAACCTGTTACTTTAAGAACAGATGCAGCAACTGCAGCTTCGAAAGCAGCTTGAGCCGGAGCGGTATTTCCTAACCTGAAATTGGCCTCTGCTTGAATAAATTTAAGTTCAGCATAAGTCATAATTACTGAGGAAGCAGTAGCTCCTGCAATATAATTGCCAGGCTTTGATGCATTTTCATTTAAGGAGCCAATAATACTGCCACTATAAGCACCAGCGCCATCTTTTGCACAATAGAAAGGAATACGAGGATCATTAGTAAGCTTCATCATATCAACCAAAGTGGCACCCATACGAATATCCGTACGTTGCTCCATAAATTGAAAAATTGGGTTGCGATTGCTTGCTTCCCAAGGTACCTGATAATCATCAGCATTGGAAGCAAATCCATTGGCAGCAGCATCTAGTGCAGCAGTATAGGCAGCATTTCCATTAACACCACCTAATTGAAGAGCATGTCGTGCTTTTATTGAATAAGCCGCTTTTTTCCATTTTGCAACATTTCCGGCATAGATCACATCACCAGCAACTGCTACAGCATTTGCAGTAGCACTTAAATCTGCAATAGCTGCAGTAAGTGTTGAATTAATGGTAGAATATAGTGTTTCTTGTGAATCATAAGAAGGTGTTAAAATGTTTTCATTCCCTTTTAGGGCTTCGCTGTATGGCATATCACCAAATACATCAGTGGCAATTCCAAGAGTGGTAGCCATGATAACTTTGCCAATACCGGCATAATAAGGAGATACTTTACCTTCTGTATTTTCAGCTTTATCAATTAACACTTTAGAATTTATAAAAATTTCTGCGTATATAGAGGTCCATGTATTATTAATATCAGCAGGTAAATAGGTGTATTCAGCTTGAGTATTGGATTGACGAACAACGCCATCAAATTGCTGCATCCACATATTGGAAACACGAACGATATCGTTTCCCGTCATATTATATCCCATTGATTGCTCAATTGCAGGAAGCATCAATTTCATTGGTACATCTGCAGGGGAATCCGGATCGATATTAATATCAGTGTCGATCCACTTTGAACATGAAGAAAGAATCAGGACAAAGACAAATATTAATCCTAATGCTTTGAAAATATTATTATATTTTTTCATAATGATTTAGTTTTTAAGGTTAGTTAAAAGGTTACTTTTAAGCCGAACAGATATGTCTTAGAACCTGGGTTATTAAAGTAATCCATACCTTGCCCGTTTGTTGCACCCTGAAGGTTTGTCTCAGGATCGATACCTGTGTAAGGTGTATATAACAACAAATTCTTGCCTGTAAAGTAAAGTTGAGCATTTTTAATAAATGTTTTCTTTACCGGTAGATCGTAGCTCAAAGTGATATCTCTTAATCTTATCCAACTAGCATCTTCCATAGCAGCAACTGAAGGTCCGGCAGCGAAGTTACTACCACCACCTGAAGTAAACCAAGCCTGATCTAATACTACAGGAGTAACATTGGTTACACCGGTACCAACAGGATTTCCGTTAACTAAATGGCCATAAACACCCTCGAAAACAATGATATTTTGTGAAGGTGTTCTATCAAAATCAATTGTTCCCTGAGCAGTATAATATACTTCACGATTTTCTGTAGCTTTGGAAGTACCAAAATAGTTCATAGCAAAGCCGGTACCGTTGTACATCACTCCACCGCTCTTAATATCCCACATAAACGACAAGGTTACTTTTTTATAGGTAATTGTATTCGTTATGTTTGCAGTCCAATCAGGTTGAGTATTCCCAATAGGTACCATTGAACGGGTATCTTGCCATGGATATCCATCGCGGAAGTTATCCGTTGGATCATCATTGATTAAGACATTACCTTTTTCATCTCTGTACCAATCGTTACCAAAAACACTACCATAAGCATTGCCGGCAACGGCTCGAATTTGGGGTACAGTAAATCCACCTAAGAACAGATTTTCAACACCATCAGCTAATTTAATTACTGTATTGGTTAATTTAGTAAAGTTAGCAAATACGTTCCATTGAAGATCTTTTGTTTTAACAACAGTTGCATCGATACTAAGCTCAATACCTTTAGACTCCATTTCTGCAGCATTCATATAAACAGTTGTAAATCCGGATGAAGGAGCAATTGGGACAGACATTAGAAGATCTGTATTATTATTGTGGAAATAAGATGCATCGATTCCGAGTCTATTATCGAATAATCGAAGATCCATACCAACTTCCCAAGAATCCATCGTTTCGTGTTTCAAATCCGGGTTTCCTAATCCTGAACCCAGAGTGAAACCGGCATTTCCCATATAAGGGAATTGAACACCATTGGTCCAACCATCGCCTGTACCGGCAGCAAAGAAATAATTAGAAGTATTGTATGCACCGGCTATGTTAGCGGTACGTGCTATAGAGGCTCTAAATTTACCAAAAGAGAGTATTCTATTGCCTTTAAGTGATTCTAGTTCTGTAAAAACAAAACCTAAACTAACAGAAGGATAGAATGCAGATGCATTAGCTTCTGGCATGGTTGTGGACCAATCATTACGGCCCGTAACACCCAAATAAAGCATATCCCTATAGGCTAAGCTTACATCAGCAAAAACAGCCATAGTGCGGTAATTACCAATACCTGAACTAACAGTATTATTTGCGGAGTTGGATAATTGATAAAAGTCAGGGATTTCTAATACGGTGGCATCTCCATATAAAAATTTGCTAAAAGAAGAAAACGCATTGCCACCAAGGGTAGCTTTGATGTTTAAATCTTCGTTAAGGTCTTTCTGGAAATTCAATAAAAGATCAGAGTTAAATACACCTGCATAGTTCATATACGAATTCATAAAACCGGTAGGATTACCCCTTGAACCTATTGCGAATCTATCCTCGTATCTTCTGGTATACCAGTCTATTCCGGCATTATATGATAAACTAAGGAAATCGTTAAAACGAACATTCACGTTTCCACTACCGGTAAAACGGTTAATATTTTCGTTAAAAGAAATATTATTTACAACCCAATAAGGATTGTCATAACCGCCACCATTACGATAGTTCCGTTGCGTTCCATCAGGGAATTGATATCCTGCGCTGTTATCAAAGGTTGAGGCCGTTCTAACCAAACCCAACATGATACCTGAAACGTTCGATCCTTTTTGAACTTGGGATGCAACGGAGTTTGTATATGCGAAATCTGCACCAACAGTAACTTTACTACTCAATTTATTAGTTGCATTTAAACGTAAGGTTGTTCTTCCAAAATGGTTGTTTGGAATAATCCCGTCTTGCTCTAAATTAGATATTGAGAAGTAAAAACTTCCTTGTTCATTTCCATTACTAATACTTAAACTATTATTAGTTGAAATACCAGTTTGGAAGAATTCATAAGGGTCGTAATATTGTGCCGGCATACCGTTACCGGTTCCTTTAGGAACAAGGCGTCCATTTGGATCCCATTTATAAGTAGCATCACCATCATATTCCAGGTCAGCAATTTTAGCTCCATAAGACATAGCGTTACCTCCAGCCCAGGCACCATTGTAACCCTGAGACCACATGGTTTGGCGTTCTTGTACTTGCGAAAGTTGATCGAAACCAACAGAAGTATTGAACTCGATTTTTCGAGCTCCCAGTTTTTTCCCGGATTTGGTAGTAATTACCAAAGCGCCGTTAGCTGCCCTAACACCATAAAGGGCAGTTGCAGCACCTCCTTTAAGAACCGTGATGGATTCTATATCTTCGGGGTTTAAGTCAATAGAACGGCTTGAGGTAGATACTCCAGCAACTCCGCCTGATCCACCACCGGAAATAATCGGCATTCCGTTGACAACCATCAAAGGCTGGTTATTACCGGTAATAGAAGCATAACCACGAATAGTAATAAACGTAGAAGCTCCCGCATCACCAGCTGAACTAATAATTGAAACTCCGGAGGTTCGACCTGCCAAACTGTTTACAATGTCTGCATTTGGTTTGCCGGAAAGAATGTCATTGCTAACTGTCTGAACATTATAGCCCAGCTCTTTCTTTTCTCTCGAAATACCAATTGCCGTAACAACTACTTCATCCATCAATTTAATGTCAGGATCAAGAAGTACATTGATTTCGGTTTGTGTTCCGATGGCAACATCTTGAGTGATCATTCCAACAAACTGGAAGCGAAGATGAGTGTATGAATCCCTGAGAGAGATCGAATACTTTCCATCTAGATTAGTTGTTACACCTATCGTTGTGCCTGGAACCACTACGGTTACACCAGGAATGGGCAAACCATCTTCAGAACTGGTAACAGTACCAGTAATTACTTTTGTTTGCGCATTGGCTATTCCTATACTCGTTATAAAAAACAAGCATGTTAGCCAAATTGTAAATTTTCTCATAATTAAAAAATTTGGTTAATAAATTATTTGGTTTTGTGTTAGTATATTAGACCTAGATCTAGTTTTTTGCATTTTTCTATTTAAAGATTTAGAGTCATTAGTATAAATAATGAGGAAAAATATAAAAAATAATGATATATAGCAAGATAATATAGAAAAAAGAGGAAAGAAAAAGATATTAAACAATCTATAAACCATAAAAAATAAGGATGTAGATCATTAAAAAATAAGGATGTAGATCATTATTGATAAGGAATAATTTTTGATATCTATTTTATCTTTAACATTTTAATCATATTGATAAAGTAAATTTGTTTCACGGATATAAAATATCCATATAAAAGCTGTTCATACCAATCGAGAATATTAATAATGGATATTTTTTTTTCGACAGTCAGGCATTTGACCATTGAAATCAGAATTATCAGCACATGAAGTAGCCATGATTAAAAAATCACCAACCGGAATGATGATATTCATCTTGGCTATTCCCTGTCTGCCGACAGACAGGCATCTGACAATTAAAAACAAATTATAAACAGATGAAAAGAAATATGGATTTTTAAGATTTAATATAAATCTAACATCTATAAAAAAAAGTTAACGACACTGGGATCTTATCTGAATCGTTTAATAAAGGCAGTAAATACACTGATAAATAGCAAGTTAATAATGAGGTTGACATAACTAATATCCCAAATAATTGCCTTGGTTGTAAAATAGATAATGATGGATGAACAAAATAGTATTAAACCTATTCGCTTCAGTTTTCTTATATATAATAACCCTATAACGGATATTATATATAGGGTGGCCCCAAAAATACTGAAGATCAATATTTCATGTTGTCCAATCTCTCGGGGAAAGTAATTTGCTAAAGCCAAAGCGAAGAATTTATTAAATACAATCCCAAAAAGATAAATTGTGAGAAATACCAAATTATAAGTCAGGGCCACTACACTTACAATCTTTAATATAAAGGGCTTTTTTATCTGTATTTGGTCTTCCATTTTACTTTTATATATCAGGCTTTAGTTCATGAACTTTAAATGACGAAAATAGAACAAGATAAAAGTAGTTGTTAAAAGTACTCCAAAAAGA